>JBOHUP010000033.1:0-2861 GCA_050734615.1 Candidatus Dormibacteraceae bacterium
GCGCCGAACAAGGCATTCGTAGACGTGTTGCTGCCTGAAAGCGCGACCCCGATCCAACCCACGATGGCGACGATCAGGATGTAACCGGTACCGATGCTGGAGAAGCCCTTGGCCATCGAATTCGCCATCCCCGAGTAGTTGAAGACGTTGGCCAAGCCGAAGATTAACACGCCGACGAGCAGCGCACCCCACATCTGCTTGAAGGTCCGCGCAAAAACAGCGGGCATCACAGTCCCCCAGCGCGGCCGCGTCGCGATGGCGGCGAAGATCACGATGAGCAGCCAGGACACCAGGATCGACGTCCCGGCAACTCCGGGCGCCCACGAGAACGCAACCGAGCCGCTCTTGTGGCTGATCGATGAGACGAACGTTGCCGCCGACTTGAAGCCGATGTATTTGGGCAGGCCGGACCATGGCCCCGTCCATAGGGCCACGACGACGATAAGGATGATGAAGGGGGCAAGACCCAGCCAGACATCGCGCTGACCGACCTGGGGCGTCGATCCGCCGGAGGGTGACAACCCACGTTCCTGCACCAGTGGCTTGCCTCCATAGCCCAGAGTCTCCTTCGGTCTCCAGAAGCGAAGCAGCACCAGCAGCGCCAGGAAACAGACAAGAGATCCTGCCACGTCCGGCAGGTATGGACCCAAAAACTGCGAGACCGGGAACTGTCCGGCGATGTACGCAAGCGAGCCGACGATCGCGAGGGGCCAGCCGGTGCGGACACCCCTCCAGCCGCTCACCAGGTAGATCAGCACCCAGGGCGGAGCCAAAGCGAGGACCGCCACCACCTTGCCGACCGAGGCCGACAGTGCGAGCAGGGGAAGTCCGGTCACGGCGGCAAGGCCGATGATGGGCGCCCCGAGTGCGCCATACGACACAGGCGCGTTGTTGGCAATCGCCGCGACACGGATGGCATCGATTTCCAGGATGCCGAACGCGATGAGGATGGGCGCCACCACCGCCCACGGGTAGCCGAAGCCGACCAACCCTTCGAGAAGTGCGCCGAGCGCCCATGCCAGAAGGATTGTTTGGACGCGGACGTCGCCGGTCGCCTGCACGACGAGCCAGTCCTTGAATTTCTCGAATAGGCCGGTCAGGACAAGCGTGTTGAAGATGACCACGCCCCAGAACGTGATCCAGTCGACGCTCCAGATGCCTGTCGCGCTGCCGAGGATGTATGCCTTGAAGGCGCCGTCGGCTGGCGCTCCCCAGAGCAGGACGCCGAGCAGGAAGGTGACGATCGAACCGATGATGACCGCGAGCCAGGCCGTGACCCGGAACGCTGCGAGCAGGATCAGCAGCAGGGCCACCGGCACCAGCGCGATGATCGTGCTTACCAGAAGGCTTCCGGCGGGATTTATGACCTGAGAAAACAGATACATGACAGTCCCCCCAACTCTCGCCCAGACGATTCGTAAGGAATTCTAGCCTCGCGAGCCGAAGCTGCGGGCGGTCTTTTTGGCGGGTGATGTGCGAGGTCCTAATTGGCCAGCCTTTCCGGGGGGCTTGCGCTCGATCAGGCCGCGAACTTCAGGCTCCCCTTCACCATTTGATCGAAGGCGGTGGTGAGATCCGTGTCCCCGGGAAATCGGTTGTAGAACGCGAAATAGGTCCGGCCGCCGGTAACGAATGTATATACGACTTGGGCAGTTCCCCTTGGCGGCGGCAATGGGTTTGACGCAACTACGAGATATGTGCGTCGGGTTCCCGTAATGCCCGCGACCGTGACCATCTGCGACGACTGGCGCTGGCCGACATAGATCCCCTGGTTATTTTCTGGACCGGCAGACTGATCGCCCAAAGATGAGGTGACTATCATCCGAGCCCCATTTACCTCGTTGCCGCAACGCGCGCCTGGGTTGACCAACGAGGTGTACGAGTAGTCCTCGCAGTTGATGAACGTCCAGCCTGTTGGGCACTCAAACGAGTACACCCCAGCGGTGTTCGTGACCGTTGCCGGGCAGTTTCGAATCGAAGCGATACGAGCAGCCGACGCCAGCATCGATCCTGAGGGCGAGGGGGTGCTCAGAGAACCAACCTCGGATCCACAGGCGTAGAGCACGAGCGCCATGCTGATGACGGCCAATAAAGACAGGCCTCGGCGCACGTGGCCCCTCATTTCAGGAGGAACGCCGTTCCTGGGGCTGAGTTACGAAATCAGTCTTGGGAGTGACGACAGCACGCCAAGCTGAACCTACGTGTTGGCTATGGAAGACACCAGCAACAACATAAGTTGACCCACGGAGCCGTGGTCGCCTTCGCGAGCGGAAGCCGGTCCATCCAGGGATCGTCTTCTTCGCCGTAACACCAGCGCGGCGGCGTACGTCTGCGCGGGTGCGCCGCGGTCATCCTGTACTGATGGCCACCAAGCAAGCCGGGGATTTGATCCGCGAGGCCGTCACCTCCTGGCCTGGTGTCGCAGCCCATCCACATCGTTTCGGCGGCGTCGAGTATCGCCTCGGGCGCAAGGAAATGGGTCACGTGCACGGTGATCGGCTCGCCGATCTGCCGCTGCCTCGCCAGCTTCATGACGAGGTGATCGCCTCCGGCCGCGCTCAGCTCCATCACGTCCTGCCCGACACGGGCTGGGTCAGCTGCTGGATGGCCGGCCCTGCGGACGCCACCGCGGTGATCGAGCTCTTCCGGCTCCAGTACGACCGTTACACGGCGGCGGTGCAGAGGGGCGGTGGTAGGGCGAAGGGATGACGGCCGGGATCAGGTAGGCCTCGATCATCGCGACCACCCCGACCGCGCTGGTCAGGATCAGGCTGTAGCCGATCACCCGCCGGAAGATCGCGCCTTCGGCCCCGCCTGGTTCACGCCGCCGCGCGCCTTTGCAATGGCCAACTGCTTATGGA
>JBOHUP010000034.1:0-3912 GCA_050734615.1 Candidatus Dormibacteraceae bacterium
GATCTGGTAGTAGCGCTGCACCCCCGAAACCATCAGCAGCTGCTTCAACATCTGCGGTGCCTGAGGGAGCGCGTAGAAGCTCCCCGGGTGGAGGCGCGACGGAACCAGGAAATCTCGTGCGCCGGAAGGCGAGCTGCGGGTGAGGATCGGGGTCTCGACCTCGATGAAGTCCCGGCTGTCCATGAAGTCGCGAATAATCTTGTTGACGCGGCTTCGCAGTTCCAGCATGCGCATCATCCGCGGCCGCCGGAGGTCGAGATAGCGGTACTCAAGGCGGGTCTTTTCGTCTGGATCGTCGGGATCTTCGATGGGAAACGGGGTGGTCTCCGAAGCGTTGACGACCTCGACCTCGGACGCCCTGACCTCGATGTCGCCCGTCGGCATGCGCGGGTTCTCCGACCCCGCCGGCCGCCGTCCGACCGTGCCCTTGACCCGCACCACGTACTCCGACCTGAGGCTCGAAGCCACCAGGTGCGCGTCCGGAGCCTTCGCCGGATTGAACACGACCTGCACCGCGCCCCAGCGGTCGCGCAGGTCGATGAAGATCAGCCCGCCATGATCGCGCCGGCGGGCCACCCAGCCGTAAAGCTCGAGCTCGCCGCCCTCGTCCGACAGGCGTAGCGACCCGCAGTGGCGCGCTGTGAAGCCGCTCACGCGAGCGACCGCGGCAGCTCGTCCCAGGCCACCTCGGCCTGCTCGCCGCCGGCCATATCGCGGAGCTGAGCGACGCGCCTGACCGCTTCGTCCGCGGTCAGCAAGACGACCCATCTCGCGCCCAGCTTGTTGGCCGACCGCATCTTCGCCCGCAGGCTCTTCGGCTCGAAGTCGACCGCCACCGAGCGCACGGCGCGGCAGATGCGGGCGACCTCGGCCGCCGCGACGGCCATGTCGCCGTCGGCGAGGACGACAACGTCGGCTGCAGGCGGCGCGATCACCTCCTCGCCGCTCGCCGCCATCAGCTCCGTCACACGGTCGAGCCCGCCGGCAAAGCCCACGCCAGGGGTCGACGGCCAACCTTCGGCTGCGGCAAGACCGTCATATCGGCCGCCCGCCACCAGGGTATCCTGCTGGCCCGCCGCGCCGGCGGGAGAGAACTCGAACACGGTGCGCGTGTAGTAGTCGAGCCCGCGTACCAGGTAAGGGTTCGGCTGATACGGGATGGCCGCGCCGTCGAGCAGCCGGAGCACGGCGGCCCAATGCGCGGCGCATTCGTCGCAGAGATGGTCGACCATCTTCGGTGCGTCGGCCTTGAAAGGCTGGCAGATGTCGACTTTGCAGTCCAGCAAGCGCAGCGGGTTCCGCTCGAGGCGAAGCTGGCAATCCCCGTGCAGCTGCGACTTGAGGGGGCGGTAGTAAGCCTTGAGCTTTTCGAGGTAGGCCGGCCGGCACTTGCTGTCGCCGATCGTGTTGATCTCGAGGCGTAGCCGGCGCAGGCCGACGTCGAGGAGCCAGGCGTTGGCGAGCTCGATGATCTCGGCGTCCAGCGCTGGTTGCGCGCTGCCGATCGCCTCGATGTTGAACTGAAAGAACTGGCGGTAGCGTCCCTTCTGGGGACGGTCATAACGAAACATAGGCCCGATCAAGTAGAGACGCGAAGGCTGCGGCGCCTGGTTGAGGCCTCCTTCGAAGTAAGCGCGAACAACACCGGCCGTCGCTTCCGGCCGCAGCGCCAGATTGCGACCGCCGCGGTCGTCGAACCGGTAGAGCTC
This sequence comes from Candidatus Dormibacteraceae bacterium, assembly GCA_050734615.1. Lineage (GTDB taxonomy): Bacteria > Chloroflexota > Dormibacteria > Dormibacterales > Dormibacteraceae > DASXBJ01. Next base: position 1,710 of record JBOHUP010000034.1, read on the forward strand.
CTTGGCCACGGCGTCCGTGTCCTCGCCAAGACGCTCGATCAGCTCGGCGCTTTCGATGATCGGGGTGAGGATCTCCTCGTAACCAAACCTCCGCGCGACGTCAGCGGCCGACTTTTCGGCGGCGCGCCACAGCGGCCGGTCGCCGGGGAGTATGTCCCGCATACCGCGAACTGATTTGATCGGCTCGGAGCGATGCATCGGAGTGTCGATTGTAAGAACCGGCGGTTGAACTTTTTCTGCGGGCGCTCATCACCTCGTGGCGAAGCTTCAGAGTTCGCCGGGATTAGCGTTAATATCTGGCGCCGTGACCACGTACGTCATCCAGATCATCTCATTGGTCCTCGCCGGTCTGGCGCTCGTCACGGGCGCCTATCTGCTGATCATCGGCAAGCGTCCGTGGCGTGGCTCGGATACCCAGGATGTCGCGCCTCGCGTGCGCCTGCTCGGTCTCAGCTACATCCTCGTCTTCGGCGCGACGATGATCCAGATCATCGTGCAGCCGCACGGCATCGAAGCGGAGGCTCTGGGCGGGGTGATGGTGCTGGGAGGGCTGCTCGTGATCGTGGTCGTCCTGCTCGAAGCCAGGGCCTCCCGTCTCTCCTCACACGAGGCCGCGGTCGACCAGAGGCTGCGGCGCTGAGCGCGACGGAGCTCTAAGCAGGTCGGTCCCGGTTGGTGCGGTACCCCGCGGCCGCCTTGAGGGCCTCGACCAGATCCGCCAGGTGGACCGGTTTGCTCATGTAGTCGTCGAAGCCCGCCTTCATGCAGCGTTCCTGGTCGCCGGATCCGGCCATCGCGGTGAGGGCGATCAAGCGCGGCCGGTTGCCCCGCGGCCAGCGGCGGCAGATCGCTTCAGCCGCCGTGAGACCGTCCATGTCGGGCATGAGCACGTCCATCAACACCGCGTCGTAGGGCTGCTGCGCCACGGCCGCCACCGCTTCGCGACCGTTGGAAACGACGTCGACGGCATGACCGAGCTTGGTGACCAGCCGCCGCAGCAGGTTCTGGTTCAGGGCGTTGTCGTCGGCGATGAGCACGCTGAGGGCGCCCGGGACCGCCTGCGCAGCCACGGCCACCGGAGCCCGGCCGCGCGCCCCGATCTGGATCATCACGTCGTGAAGGGTCCGCGGCACCACGGGCTTGGTCAGAGTGGCCTGGATCACTCCGCTGTCCGCGGCTGCCGCCTCATCGGGACCCGGCGAGGACACTGAGATGAGCACGATCGGGAGCTGATCGGGCTGCCGCATCAGGCGCATCGCCTTGGCGACGGCCAGGCCATCGGCCACCGGCGCCCGGTGCTCTACCAGAGCGATGTCGAAGGGCTGACCGGCCTTGACCAGAGCCAGCGCCTCATCCGGCGGCACGGCGGTGGCGGTGGCGCCCCACTGCTCCGCCTGCAGAGCCAGCACGCGCTTGTCGGTCGCGTCCACCGAAACCACCAGGACCCGCATCGCCTCGAGTGTCATGTGGGTCGCGCCGTCCGAAGCCGGTACCGAGCCGGCGAGGACGACGAAATCAAACGATGTCCCCGCATCAGGGCCCGCCTCGACGCCGCCCTGCTCCACGTGCAGGTCGCCGTCCATCATCTCCACCAGCTGCTTGGTCGTGTTGAGGCTCAGGACGGCGAGCCTGTCGCCGGGCTCCATGTGCTCATGCGCGCTGAGGGAGCCATCGATCCCGCCGCGCAGAATCCTTGCGGGGACACCACGACCGGTGTCGCGGATGGTGAAGTGCAGGGCGACCAGGCCACCTCGATCCTGACTGCTGAGCTCGACACCGACGCCGCCGCGGAACGTGCGCTCGACCGCTCCGTGGAGGAGCGACAGCAGGATCTGCTCCAGGCGCCTGGAGTCGCCGACCACGACAGCCGGAACATCCGGTTGCGCGCTGAAGGACAAATCGAGGCTCTTGGCGCCGGCGTCCTCGGACACCATCGCGAGGCACATCTCGACGCATGACCGCAGGTCAAACGGATGCAAGGCCAGCTCCAGGCCCCCGCTCTGGATGATCGCTGCGTCGAGAACGTCGTCGATGAGTCGCGCCACCTGCTCGGCGCCCACCTCGACTATCGATGCCAGCTCGCGTTCCTCACCCGACTCTGCGCCGCTGGAAAGGAGACCGGCTGCGCCGAGGACCGCGTTCAGCTGGTTGCGCAGCTGGTGGCCGATGTCGGCCATGAGCTCGGAGTCGATGACCACACGTC
>JBOHUP010000035.1:0-1722 GCA_050734615.1 Candidatus Dormibacteraceae bacterium
TGGCGCGGGCTTCCGGGCACGCCGTGGCGAGCTGGACCTGGTGTGTCGGCGCGCCGGCGTTCTGGTGGTCGTGGAGGTCAAGACCCGGACCGACGGAGCGTTCGGCACGCCGCTTGAGGCGGTCGGCGCGCGGAAGCGTAAAGCCTTGCTTTCGGCCACCGCCGAGTACCGCGCGCTCGCCGGTTGGCGCGGCCCCATCCGGTTCGCGGTCGTCGGCCTGGTGGTCAGGGGCGGGGGAGGTTTCGATGCCGAGCTGATCGAGGATCCGTTCGACTGACCTCAGGTCGGAGAGATCGCGTCCTCGTATTTGACCAGGCTCGTGTTGGCCGCCCACAGAAGGATGCCGACCACAGTCACTGCCGTCCCGGCCAGGACCAGGGCGAGGGCGCTCATGAGCCCGGCCACCTCCGGCGTCTACGGCAGGCCTTCGATGTGGACGGTGCCGGCGGCCACACCACCGGCGAACACGAGCAGGGCGAACGCGCCGACGCTGAGCGCCCCGAAGCCCAGGGCTCCGCCAACCCCTGCAAGCGTCCCCACGAGGCCGACGGCACGGCGGTCGTCGGTGGATTCGAAACGAGGATCGATGGCGCCCGCCGAGACGCCGATCGACACGAACCCGACCCCGAGCCAGACGGCGAGGAGCGTCAGCTCGACGATCTGCGCGACCTCGTTGCGCTCGACCAGCGCGACGACGATGCCAAAGGCGGTGGTCAGCAGCAGCACCGCCGGCAGGGTCAGCGCGACCTTGGCTCTCAGCAGCTGCCACATCGGAAGCGGAGACATGCGCAGGAGCTGAAAGCCGCGCCTCTCGCTGGGTATCGAGGGGGTGCCCAGCGTCGTCGACATGAACATGGAGATGAAGGCGACAAGAAACACCTCGGACCAGAAACCGTTCAAGGTTCTCGACGGCCTGCTGAAAGCGAAGACGTAGCCGACCGGGAACAGGAGCGCCGGGAGCAGCCGCGTGAGGCGCCTGATGTCTCTTCTATACGCGAGCCAGTCCTTGCGAGCGATGGCCTGCAGAGGCGAGCCGGTGCCGGCTCGCGCGACCGCCTGCGAGCGCTGCCGCGACCGCCGCCACATCACAGGCACTCCTCCGAAAACACCAAGCCCGGCGAGGAGCGTCCGCCCGTAAAGGAGTCCGGCAGCCGTCGCCAGAACGGCGGCAAAGGCCAGGGTGAGCCCGGCCCAGCCCAGCGCCATTCCGGGGTTGCCCTCGATGGCCCCGCTCAACGCGTGTGCCGGCCAGGTTGGGGGAAGCCAGCCGGCATTCTGGATGAACGTGGTGACGCCGGCGAGATCGGGCCGAGTGCGCGATTCGAACGACTGCCTCAGGTTTACGTTCCAGGCGACGTAGAAGCCGGCGCCCGTCAAGCCTGCGACGCCGGCGGCGACATCGCGCGCCAGACGTGGCGGAATCCAACGCAGCACCAATGACATCAAAAGCGCCTGGAACGCCGTGACGACGAGCACCTGCGTGATGACCAGCAGCAGCGCCAGCAGGTAATACGCAGGCGGCGCGCTCGATCCGATGCCGATGCCAAGAGCTCCGGCCAGCAACAGTGAGCTGATCAACAGGTTCGCGAGCATGGCGAGGACGGCTCGCGCGATGAAGATCTCGGCCGGACGCACGGGCGCGAGAACCAGCTGAAGCAGGTCGCGGCCGACAAAGAAGTTGGCGATCACGGTGGGGAAACCGAGAACGAACATCAGGACCGA
>JBOHUP010000036.1:0-9945 GCA_050734615.1 Candidatus Dormibacteraceae bacterium
GCGTACTCCTCCTCGCTGATCAGCTCGTCCAGCTCGCCCGGGTTTTCGATGCGGATCCGCAGCAGCCATCCGCCGGCATACGGGTCGCTGTTGATCAGGTCCGGGTTTTCGATCGCCTCGGCGTTGACCTCGACCACCTCGCCGCTGATGGGCGCCTCGATTGGAGATGAGGCCTCCTCAGACTCGACGTGGCCCATGTGCCGGGTCGCCCACAGAATGTCGCCGAGGTCCGGCAGCTCGAGCGTGGTGATCTCCCCCATCTGGTCCTGGAGATAATCGCTCAGGCCGAGGACGGCTTCCTGGCCCTCGACCCTCACCCAGACGTGCGCACCGCTGAACCTGAGGTTGGCCACAAGGAAATTTTGCAGCACACGACACGGATCGCAAGCCACCAAGGCGCGGCCCCGTTATTCCATGCATGAGATGGGTGCTCCTGCTCGGGGCGGTCGCCGTGCTCGTCTGGCTGGCCAGCCTTGTCTGGCAGTCTTACGGCTTCGAAGGTCTCTAGCGACCGATCCTGAAGAAGACGACGTCGCCGTCCTTGACCCGGTAGTCGCGTCCTTCGACGCGCAGCTTGCCCGCCGCACGCAGGGCGTCCATCGATCCCGCAGTGACGAGCTCATCGACTGAGGTGACCTCCGCGCGTATGAAGTGCTTCTCGAAGTCCGTATGGATCTTTGACGCGGCGATGGGAGCGAGCGCGTCGCGTTCGCACGGCCACGCTCTGACCTCGGGTTCGCCGGCGGTGAAATACGTGATCAGGCCCCCCACCTCCCAGACTGCCCGCGCGATGCGGCCAAGCCCCGACTCGTCGATCCCGTAGCCCGCGCGCATCTCAGCTTGCTCCGACGCTTCGAGCTCGCCGAGCTCGGCCTCCAGGCGTGCCGAAAGGGTGATCGACGGGGCGCCCTCTTCTGCGGCCAGCTTCGCCACCTTCGCCGCCGCGTCCCCACCGCCAGGAAGAAGCTCGTCAGCGGCGTTGGCCACATAGACCGACGGCTTCATCGTCACAGGAAAAATCCCGAGCAGGAGGGCGCGCTGGTCCGGTTCCAGCTGCAGCGTTCGCAGCTTCTTGCCCGCGTCGAGGTGCGCTTTCGCCGCGTTGAGCACCTCGGTCTCGCTCTGGGCGTCCTTCTTCCCGGCGCGAGCCTCTTTGGCCACCACTTCGAGCCTCTTCTCCACAGAAACGAGGTCCGCGAGGACCAGGTCGAGGGCGAACTCCTCGAGCTCTGCGGCGGGATCGGGGCTGGGACCGAAGCAGCGCGCGACCGTGACCAGGACGTCGGCCTGTCGAGCAAACGCCACGCGCTGCGCGCGGCTGCCGGCCGGAGTGTCCTCGACTCGAACCTGGGCGGCTATCGTCTTCGCCGGCTTGACGGCGACGGCCAGCCGCGTAAGCCGCTCGTCGGGCACGTCGACCATGCCCACGCCGTCCGCGCCGCGCCCGGCTGTCAAGGCATTGAACAGGGTGGTCTTGCCGGCGCCCGCTGGACCGACTATTGCGACGTTGACCGGCAACTATTCCTGGTCCAGCTCGAACGCTTTGTGGAGCACGCGCACTCCTTTTTCGACCTGGTCGCGCGCGACCAGGCAGGTGATGCGGATCTCCGAGGTGCTGATCATCTCGATGTTGACGCCGGCGTCGGCCAGCGCACGGAACATCCTGCCCGCGATGCCCGGCGCGCCGAGCATTCCGGTGCCGACGATGGAGAGCTTCGCCACGCTGCCGGCTGACACGACCCTCTTGGCGTTGATCGTCTTGGCCGCGGCTTTGACCAGCTTCTCGGCGGCTTTCAGCTCCGAATGCGCGACGGAAAAAGTCAGGTCGGTGTGACCGGAGCGACCGATGTTCTGGACGATGACGTCGACGGAGATCCCGGCCGCGCCGAGCGGCTCGAAGATGGCGGCCGCGATGCCCGGGCGATCAGGCACACCGACGACTGTGATTTTTGCCACGTTGGTTTCCTGCGCGATTCCGCGCACTCGCTGTCTTTCTTCCATCGGCACCTGGGCGACGATCATGGTACCGACGCCGGTGTGGAAGCTCGATCGCACATGGATCGGCACGCGGTAGAGCTCGCCGATCTCCACCGCTCGCGGGTGCATCACGCGCGCTCCCACGGCGGCAAGCTCGAGCATCTCGTCATATCGGATGTGCGTGAGCTTGCGCGCCGCCTTCACGACACGCGGATCCGCTGTGAAGATGCCATCGACGTCTGTATAGATCTCGCAGGACGCCGCGTTGAGTGCCGCCGCCAGCGCGACCGCCGTCGTGTCGGACCCGCCGCGGCCGAGGGTGGTCACCTCGAGATCCTCGGTCACGCCCTGGAACCCCGCCACCACGGCGACCTTGCCTTGGCTCAACGCCTCCAGGATGCGGTCGGGCTTGATGTCCCTGATGCGCGCGCGCGAATGGTGGGCGCTGGTGCGCACCCCGGCCTGCAGGCCGGACAGGGATATCGCGGGCACGCCCATCCCCTCCAGGCACATCGCGACGAGGGGTGCCGTGATGGTCTCGCCGTTGGCCACCAGCATGTCCAGCTCGCGAGCTGAAGGCTCTGGGTTCACGCTCTCGGCGAGAGCGATCAGGCGGTCGGTGGTCCGCCCCATTGCCGAGACCACCGCGACGACCTGGCTGCCCTTGGCGACGGTGTCCGCGATGCGCCGGCTGACGCGCCGGATTCGAGCGGCGGTGCCCACCGAGGTACCGCCGTACTTCTGGACGACGATCACAGCGTCCGGAACATGCCCTTGTCAGAGATCTTCGTGACCAGCCCCCGCCCGCGCAGCGGATGGGATTCCTCCATCGCCCTTGCGATGCGAAGAGCCTGAGACGGGGCACATAACGCGAAGACACTTGGGCCGGCACCGCAGATCGCGGCCCCGTAGGCGCCGGCGGCTTCGGCGACGTGAATTACCTCCTCGGTCCACGGATAGAGATGCAAACGGTGCGGCTGGTGCAGGCGATCACGCAGTGCCTCGCCCAGCAGGGACGGTCGCTTGGACACGATCGCGCGAACGAGCAAAGCGGTTCGCGCCGCGTTGAACGACGCCGTTTCGATCGTCACGGAGTCGGGCAGGACCGCGCGCGCTTTCTCGGTCGGCAGCGGTTGGTGGGCGACGAACAGGGCCAGCCCCCAACCTGGGTTGGGCAGCCGTTCGTCGATGTGCTCGGAGACGATGCGGATGCCGCCGGAGGCGGACGCCGCCACGTTGTCGAGGTGGCCCTCGTCGGCGCCCGCGTCGATGACGTGGCTCTTCACGTCCCAAGGACTGCTCAGCGCGGAAGCGGCCAGGCGGGCGGCGGCGCTGCTGCCGAGACCTACGCCGAGAGGGATCTCGCTGCGGACCCGGCCTTTCATATGCAGGCGCGTGAAGGGGTTGTCGTGGGCGGCGAGATAGTCCGCGCCCTCGCCCTCGTAGTCCCACGCCGGCCGGTCGGCCTCGTTGGCCTCCACCTCGAGCCAGAGATCGATGGCCATCGCCATGCAGTCGAAGCCCGGCCCGATGTTGGCAATCGACGCCGGGACCTTGATCCGCATCTACCGGGCTCCCTTTCGACTCACAGCTTCAAGACCTTAGCGAGTGTGCGCGCATCGCCGTCGAGTTCGATGGGCGGTTCCACGTTCTTCAGCGCGGCGTCGGGGTCTTTCAGCCCAGAGCCGGTCAAAACGACGACTGTGGTGGAGTCCTTTTCGATCTTGCCCTCCCGCAACAGACGGAAGAGGAGAGCGAGCGGCGCGGCCGAGGCCGGCTCCGCGAAAAGGCCCTCGCTGTTGGCCAGCGTGATCTGGGCGGAGAGGATCTCGGTGTCGGTGACGGCCGCGATGATGCCCCCGGATTCGTCGCGGGCGGTCGTGGCGCCCTCCCATGAGGCAGGGTTGCCGATGCGGATCGCAGACGCCACGGTCTTGGGCTCCGCGACCAGGTGCCCGTTCACGATCGGCGCGGCGCCCTCGGCTTGGGCTCCGACCATTCGCGGCAACCGCGTGGAGTGGCCGGCGGCGTGGTACTCGAGGAATCCTTTCCAGTAGGCCGTGATGTTGCCGGCGTTGCCGACGGGCAGGACCAGGTAGTCAGGCGCATCGCCCAGCTCGTCGACCACCTCGAAGGCGGCTGTCTTCTGGCCCTGCAATCGGTTCGGGTTGACCGAGTTCATCAGCGCGACAGGGTATCGGCTGGTGAGGTCTCTGACGGTTTCCAGCGCATGGTCGAAGTTTCCCTTCAAGGCGATGACCTTGGCGCCGTACATCAGGGTCTGCGAGAGCTTGTTCAGCGCAATTTCAGGTTGTCCGCTCTGCCCGCGCCCGGCGCCGGAAGGGACCACCACGATGGCGCGCGCGCCTGTGCGCGCGGCGTATGCCGCCATGGAAGCGGACGTGTTGCCAGTCGACGCGCACATGAAGACGCGGCTGCCCGCCTCAAGCGCCTTGGCGACCGCCACCACCATGCCGCGGTCCTTGAACGAGCCGGTCGGGTTGAGCCCTTCGTACTTGAAGTAGAGCTTTTTCAAACCCAGCGCTTGCGCGATGTTGCGGCTGCGGACCAGCGGGGTCGAGCCCTCGTTGAGGTCGACCTCCGGGGTCGCCGGCCCAACCGGGAGGTAGTCGTGGTATCGGGCTATGACGCCCAAGGTTCGTCGGCCCTAAAACACGCGTAGGAACGACGAGACCGAGCGCACCGGTTCGAGGTTCGCCATGCGGTTGCGCGCGTTCTGCAGGCTTGCGTCGTGGGCGGGATGCGTCGTCACCACCAGCTCGGCGGTCTGGTCCTGGGACCACGCGTCCTTTTGAATGAAGCTCGAGATGCTCACGCCCTCTTCCGCGAAAACCTGGCCGATCGCGGCGACGACCCCGGGCCGGTCTTCGACGCGGATGCGGTAGTACGCCCGCGTCGTCACCTCGCCCATCGGCACCACCCCGATGCGGTCGTCGAAGCTGAACGACGGCCGGCTCTGGACGCCGCGCCGAATCGAGCGGGCGAGGTCGATGAGGTCTCCCACCACGGCCGAAGCGGTGGGCCGGCCGCCGGCACCCTGCCCGACCAGCAGAACCTGGCCGACCAGGTCGCCCTCGACGAACACGGCGTTCTCGGCGCCTTCGACGCGGGCGAGGGGGTGATCCAGGGGCACCATCGCCGGATGCACGCGCGCTTCTATGCGGCCGGGATGGCGCTTGGTGTGCGCGATGAGCTTGATCGCGTAACCCAGCTCCCGCGCGTAGCGGAAATCGACCGGCTCGATGCCCTCGATGCCCTCGCGATAGATCTCGTGTGGTCTCACCTTGATCTCGTAAGCGATCGAGCCCAGGATCGCCAGCTTGTACGCGGCGTCGAAGCCGCCGATGTCGTCCGCTGGGTCGGCCTCGGCGAAACCCGCCGATTGCGCCTCGGCCACTGCTTTCGCCAGCGACAGCCCACCTGACGCCATCCTGCCGAGGACGTAGTTGGTGGTGCCGTTGATGACGGCCGACACACGCTCGATGCGATTGGCCAAAAGGTCGGTCCGGAACGTGCTGATCAACGGGATGCCGCCACCCACCGCGGCCTCGAAGTAGACGTCAACGTTCTTGTCGGCCGCCTGGTCCAGCAGCTCGGGGCCGTGCTTGGCCATGACCACCTTGTTCGCGGTGATGACGTGCTTGCCGGCCTGGATGGCGCGTTCGAGGTAGGAGCGGATGGGCTCGTCGCCACCCGCGACCTCGACGAGGACTGCGATCTCCTCGTCGTCCAGAATGTCCTCCGGACGGGTCGTCAGCAGGCTCGGGGAGATCTCGATCGAGCGCATCTTGTTGAGATCGCGCACGAGCACACGCCTGAGGCACAGCTCCATCCCGGCGCGGCGCGACAGCTGGGGACCCCAGGACAGCATCCGGTCGGCGACCTGGGCACCGACGGTGCCGAGACCGATAAGGCCTACGTTTAACGTTCCGCGAGCCATAGGCCGCTATTCTCCCTGCCGTGGCCCTGATCCTGCGCGAAGCCGATGTCCAGGAGCTGATCGAGATGGACGAGGTGATCGCGGCGGTGCAGTCGTCGATGAAGGAGCTTGGCGAGGGAATCGCCCAGAACGAGCCTCGCCGTCGTGCTTTCGCTCCCGGCGGGCTCCTGAACGTGATGTTCGGGGTCTACCCCGGCGGGAGGTGCAGCGGCCTGAAGGCATACACCGTGGCCGACGGCAAAGTGCGGTTCCTGGTTGTCCTGTTCGCGCTCGACGGCACGCTGCAGGCACTGATCGAGGCGGATTTCATGGGCAGCTACCGGACCGGCGCGGCCACCGCGGTCGCGGTCCGGGCCCTCGGACCTAAGGGACCGGCCACCGTGGGCTTGATCGGCACCGGCTGGCAGGCGAACACGCAAGCCCTGGCGCTGTCACGAGTCCTGGACATCAAGGAGCTGCGCGTGTTCAGCCGTGACCACGACCGCCGCTCCGCCTTCGCGCGTGAGCAGGAGGAACTGCTGGAGGTCAAGACGGTCGCCGCCGCCAGCGCCGAGGAGGCCGTGCGAGGCGCGGACGTCGTGGTGACGATCACGACCAGCCCGTCGCCCGTGATCGACCAATCCTGGGTCGAGCCACACGCGATGGTCGTCGCGGCCGGCTCCAACTTTCGCAACAAAGCCGAGATCTCGCCAGAGCTGGTGGCGCGCGCGACCACGGTGGTGGTCGATCAGCTGGCGGCGGCGAAGCTGGAGAGCGGCGATCTGATCGCCGCGCACGAGGCCGGGAAGTTCGAGTGGGAGCGAACTGTCGAGCTCGGCTCTGTGCTCGCCGGCAAATGGACCCCGCCCGTAGAGCGCGGTATCACGATCTTCGAGTCGCATGGGCTGGCGCTGTGGGATGTGGCCGCCGGCTCGGTGGTGCTGGCCGCCGCTCGCGAGCGCGGAATGGCGGAGGAGCTGAGCTTCTTTTAAGCCGCCCTAGTGGTGGAAGGGAACCGGCTGCGGGGCAAGCGCGCCCAGCTGCAGATACGAGCCGACCGCGAAAGCCGTGACCAGGATGACGACGAGCGCCGCGCTCGCCGCGGTGTAGATGACCCACGGCGGTGGTCCCGTGCCGGCCAGGCGAATGAGGAGGTTCGGCCAGTCCGGCCCTCGGCGCGGCGTCCAGGACTCCACTTCGGCCCGGATCATCCGGCTGAGCTCAGCTTCGGAGGGTGTGTTCGACCCTCCCCGTGTGGTTTTATCTTCCACGTAGGGCACCTTCACTACTCGAACGCCTGGTGTCCGATTCCTGGTCGCTCGCCATGATCTTTCTCATGATCGCCACGGCTTTGGCGATCCTGGACGCGACCGTGCCGGCCGGCACTCCGAGCACGACCGCGATCTCCTCGCGCGTCAAGCCCTCGTAGTAGTGGAGGACGACTGCGGCACGGAGCTTCGGGCTGAGCGCCTCCATCGCCTTGCCCACGACATCCCGAGCCTCCGCCCGATCGTAGTCGCGCCGGTCGGGTGCGATGTAAAGGCGGGCGGGCAGGAAGCGAGCGAGCTTCTGGCGGCGAAGATGGGAGATCGCCAGGTTGATGCCGATCCGCCGCAGCCAGGCGCCGGGCGGCGCGGTCGGGGTGTAGCGGTGGCGGGCGCGGTAGGCGCGGACGAACGTCTCCTGGGTCAGGTCCTCCGCCGCGGCACCGTCGAGGACCACCGCGCGGATCGCGCGGTAGACCGAGCGGTACTCGCGGTCGTAAAGCTCTTTGAACTCGGTCGCCGGATCGAGCTCTCGGCCCTCGGACATGAGCCTAAGTTTGACCGTTGCAACCTCTGCCAGCGGAGCGTTGGCAAAGGGCTCCGCGACTGCGGCATCCGGTGTGTCACGGCGTACAGGTCGCTCCGCCAGCCCGGCCGACGAGATGGGGCCGCCAGGACAGGTCCGCCTCCAGCACAGGAAATACGTCCAAATTGGTGGGCGGTAGTTTCCGCAAACGCGAACCAAGTTGAGATCGGCGCTGTCCCGATCAGCCTCGACGGGCGCGACGATAGACATCCGCGCGATGCGCGACGGCGATGACAGTGATCGGGCGTGTGGCGTCATCGATCGAGTAGATGATCCGGTACGGTCCGCGGCGAGCCGGCTTGGCATGGCACTCCGCCTTGAGCTGTCTGGCCAGTGGGCGTCTGCGGACCGCCGCTTGATGGCCAAGATTCGAGACGGCCTGACGGCCGCGGGGCGCGGAGATACAGTTCGGCTGGGCATAGTAAAAGGTCCTGCGAATGTCGTCCTGAGCGCCGCGCGTGAAGACGACGTCAGGCAAGCCCTAGCTCGCGCTTGACCTCTTCCCACGATACCAGGCGACCGGCAGCAACATCTTCATCGCTCGCCGAAAGATCCGCCACCAGCTTCTGGTCACCAAGGATTTCGAGTGTTTCGATCAGCGAGTCGTACTCGGCCTGGGACATAACGATTGCAGCCGGCCGCCCGTTGCGCGTGATCACGACATGCTCGTGGACACTCTCGACATCGTCGAGGAGCTCAGTCAGATGAGTCCGCGCCTCGGTGAAAGGCACTACTTTTGCCACGCTCTAACTTACAGAATTCTGATCGATGTGGTTGGCGACCCGGGACTCGAACCCGGATGGGTTACCCCACACGCCCCTCAAACGTGCGCGTCTACCAGTTCCGCCAGCCGCCCGGCTGCAGCCGGATGATTCTACCGAACGGACTTGCCAGACAAACCTGCGACTCCGTGAGCGCGGGTCGCGTCTAGACGGCATCGCTCGCGGGTTGGCTGATCGCCGCCTTGAGCCGCTGCGCCAGCTGCGCCGGTGTCGTGGCCGACTTGATCAGCCACTCCTGGGCACCTGCCTTGAAGGCGCGCTCGGCGGCTCCGTCGGCGTCCCCGAGGTGATTGCTGAGCATGATGATCGGGAGGGTGTGCGCCCGCAGGTCAAGCCGCAGGTTCTCGATGATGTCGACGCCGGTGAGGAGGCCCGGCAGCTGCCAGTCCAGGACGGCCGCGTCCGGAACATCGAGGTCGAGCGCCTGGAACATCGCGCTTGCGTCGGCAAACACCGCGACGTCGAACCCGGCGGCATCGAGCCCCAGCTGATACATCTGCGCGATGGCGAGGTCGTCTTCAACCAGCATCACGTAGGGTCGAGGCCGAGGGAAACGTGCGAGTTCGTCGGAGTCGGTCACTGCTTGGATCAAGCCTACTCGCATCCGTGACAAATTGCATAACAAACGTGGAGGGATTGCATAGCTAGCCGAATCGCGCCTTCTCCGGGTTGGCGATTTGGTCGGGGTCATGATTCACTCGGTGCTCCTACCAGCGAAATCGAGCTCCTGATGACCCGGACGCAAATGCAGCCGGTGCTCGTCACCGGAGCGACCGGCCGGGTTGGGCGCGTCGTGGTCGACCGACTGATCGACGCGGGCGTGCCGGTCCGCGCCCTAACGCATCGCTCCGAGGCGGCGGCGATGCTGCCGGCGGACGTCGAAATCGTCACCGGCGACCTCACCATGCCAGAGTCGCTCGACGCAGGACTGCGAGGTGTCAGTGCCGTCTTCCTGGTCTGGACCGCACCGCCGACGAGTGCTGCGGCAGTCATCGAGCGTGTCGAAACGTACGCGCGGCGTGTCGTCTTTCTCTCAGCACCGTACCGAACCCCGCACCCTTTCTTCCAGCAACCAAATCCAATGGCGACGCTCTACGCCGATATTGAGCGGCTGATCGCGGCCGCCGGGCTCGAGTCGACGATCATCCGGCCGGGGATGTTTGCGTCGAACGCGTTGCTCTGGTGGGCGAGCGCGATTCGCGCCGACGGTGGCGTCCGATGGCCTTATGGCGCTGCTGAGACGGCACCCGTCGATGAGCGCGACGTGGCCGCCGTCGCGGCGCGGACCCTGTATCAGGACGGACATGCTGGCGGCGACTACGTCCTCACGGGCCCCGAGTCGCTGAGCCAGGCACAGCAGGTGAGCATCATCGGTGACGTCGTGGGGCGTCGGAT
>JBOHUP010000037.1:0-1701 GCA_050734615.1 Candidatus Dormibacteraceae bacterium
CCTCTGACCATCGATGCAGAGGGCTGCGTGCGGGTGCCCGAGCGCCCGGGGTTCGGCTTGGTGCTGGACGAGGAGCGGATCGCGCGCTACACGGTGAGCACGCATACGGTCCCAGAGCGCAACTAGGTCCGGGCCTTCCCCACCTCGAGCAGCACGCGGCCCGACTCCACGCGCACCGGCACTGTCTTGACGGCATAGCTCTGGTCCCACAGCGCGCGACCGCACGACATGTCGAACTCCCATCCATGCCACGGACAGGCGATGACCGGCGTCTCGTCGTCGATCTCAATCGAACCGGGTGCCGAGCTCTGCATACGGCCGCTCACCACACCCAGGCAAACCGGTCCCTTTTGGTGAGGGCAGCGGTTGTGGATGGCGAAGAAGCGGTCGTTCCACCTCAGGACACCGACCTCGTGCGCGCCCGCCCTGACCAGGCGAAAACGCCGGTCTTCGAAGTCGGTGACCGGGCCGACGTCCACCGTCATCCAGGCGCCTTGGCGGCCGCCGGTTTGGCTCGGGCCAGCTCGGCCGGCTGCCAGCCATAAAGATTGCAGGCGTTCTCAAAGTAAACCCTGGCGTGCCATTCGGCGGGAAGACGCGTCGACAGATATTCGATCTCGTCGGCATCCCAGTGCGGGTAATCGGACGAGTAAACGAGGTGGTCTTCGAGGTTCATCGAGCCCAGCAGCGCGACCATGTCTTCGCGTTTTGGCGCGATCTCCAGTGGCTGGGTGGTCGCCCACACGTGGTCGGCGAAATATTCGCTGGGCATCTTCTTCAGCCAGGGCACCTCGCGCCTCAGCCCCTTGTACTCGGTGTCGAAACGCCACAGGAGGCTCGGCAGCCACGCCGATCCGCCCTCGATCAGGACCAGTCGGAGCTTTGGATACTTCTCGAACACGCCGTGAGCGATGAAGCTCACGAGATGCGTCTGGATCGCCTGAGGCCAAAGCACGTGCGTCTCGAAGTACGTGTTGACGCTGCCCCCGCCGGTGCTCGGCGGATTGGCCCAGCCGCCCGCGCCGCCGTGGATCGCTACTGGACGCCCGGTCTCTTCGGCCGCGGCGTAGATCGGATGGAAGACGGGATGGCCGAAGCCGTAGTTGAAAGGGTTGTCGACGAGCATGACCTGGGCCATCCGCGGATTCGCGGCGTGGCGGCGCACCTCCGCCGCCGCCACCTCGGGCAGCTGAGCGGCGACCATGATCGATGAGTAGAGCCGGGCGTCAAGAGACAGCCAGCGGTCGACGCTCCAGTCATTACAGGCTCGTGCGAGCTCGGCGGCAAAGTATGGATTGTGATGCCCCGACACGTGGCTGTCGTCGCCGAACGTGAGGATCACGCGCCGGACGTCCGACGCTTCCAGCAGCTGCCTGCGCATGGTCGGGTAATCCGCGCCGGGCTCCCCACCTGCCTCGGGGTACGTGTCAGCCCTCATGAACCCGTGCGGGTTCGGGAATCCATCTTGCACGGTCAAGGGCACGTTCCCGGCCGGGCCGCGGCCGGTCACGTACGCCCGCCATCCGCGCGACAGGTACTCGATCAGCTCCGCGTCGGTGCTTCGAGCGTGGTGGACGTCGCAGTCGATGACCGGTCCGGAATACATGATTGGTCTCCTCAGGGAAATGGACAGGCAGGGCGGATCGCCCGCCCCGCCTGCCGGATGTCTTTAGCTGTTGAGTGTTTCCACCTGATCCGGGC
>JBOHUP010000038.1:0-6702 GCA_050734615.1 Candidatus Dormibacteraceae bacterium
GCCAACGGTGGCGTGCTGTTGATCGACGACCTCGGGCGGCAGCGCGTTTCGCCGAAGCAGATCCTCGATCGGCTGCTCGTGCCGCTGGAGCAGGAGATCGACTACATGAACTTGACCTCGAGCGGCCGCAAGGTTGAGGTTCCTTTCTGGGCGCAGCTCGCCCTGTCCACCAACCTCAAGCCGGGAGAGCTGCTCGACGAGGCCTACCTGCGCCGCCTCTCGTACAAGGTGCTGATGCCCGATCCAACCTGGGAGATGTGGTGCCGGATCTTCGAACGCGAGCGCGACCGGTTGACCATCCCGCCCGACCCGACCGCGCTGGAGCTGATCCGCAGCCTGTACAGCGGCCGGCCGCTGCGCGGCAACCATCCGCGCGACCTGCTCGAGCGGCTCGTGGACGTCTCGGCGGCGCGCGGCGTGCGCCCGCAGCTCACGCTGGAGCTGGTCGAGGCGGCCTGGCACACGCTGTTCATCACCAGCTAAGAGGCCCGGCCCAGGGGCCGGGATCCGGCCATAAGGGCACAAACGGCCCATAAAACGCGGTGCGACCCCGCCATTTCTGCACGAACGTCGCGTTTTCCGGCGGCAAGACCGGCCCTCGGTATACTTTGGCGTCGCCCCGAAAGCGGCGGTGGCGGAATGGCAGACGCGCTAGTTTCAGGAGCTAGTGTCCGCAAGGACGTGGAGGTTCAACTCCTCTCCGCCGCACCAACGAGATCCTGTTCGGAGGTCAGCGGCTCAAGGCCTTCTCCAGCTCGGACTTCTTCATCTTCGAGCGTCCCTTGATGCCTCGCCGGCGGGCCTCGTTACGGAGCTGGTCGTAGGTCCTGCCGCCTGAGCCCTTGTGGGAGCGCAGACCTCCGCGGCGGCCGGATGAGATGTCCTGGGTCGACGTGCGGCTGGACTCACTGGCCTCCCCATGCCTCGCCCGCTCTTTGTTCACCGTGCGCGCCGCGATCTCCTCCGCTTTGTCCTCGCCGGCTCCTCGCTCGACCAGCCCCTCTTTGATGTGCTCGTACTGCCTTTCTCGCTTGTCACTCCATGCGCTCTGTGGCATCCGACGTCTACCTCCTAGGTTTCTGTCTTGACAACGCGCGCCCAATCCATTCGACTGAGCCCCGCGTTGCACGCCGCCCCATACGACCAGGTACGCGTCCTCTATCGCACCCTGCTGGTTTTCGCGACGGTCGGAGTGGTGATCCTTGCGGTGGGCCTGGTGGAGTTCGTGCATTTCGAGCCGCCCGGCCAGGCGAGCGGGGCAAAAGCGCGGATTACGGGCGTGTATGCCTTCGATCCGACCTCCGGAACCATCTCGGGACGGGACCAGAGCGAGTTCGCCCGCACGCAGCAGTTCGCCGCTGTCGTCGATTGGTCATCGGTGCCGAGCAACCTCACGGTCCAGGCCCTGTGGTACGACGCGTTCGGGGACGTCGTCGGACGCATCGCACCGGGCACGCCAGACCAGCTCGCGAGCAAGCGAGTCGTCCCGGTCGTGGTGCCTCCCGGCTTTCATCACAGCCTGCCGGGTCGTTACACCTTCGTCGTCGAACGCATGCAGGGCGGAGTTCCCGTTGAGGTGCTGGCAAGGCGGATCGTGCTGGTGCAGCGAACGTGATCACCTACACGACGCCGCCCGCGGCGAATCCCCAGCCGAGGCTGCGGCCGAGCCGCTACGGCATCGCCATCCTGATCGCGGCGGTGGTCGTGGCCGCGCTCGTGGCGAGCTCGTTCCTCAACTACGTGTACCTCGACACCATTCCCGGGCGGGCCTCGCTATATGGATTGCTCGCCGTCGCGCTGATCGCGCTCGGCACCTACATCCTGGTTCGAGCCTTCACCCGCGACCGCGCGATGCGCCGCAAGCACCTGATCCGGGCGAGTGTGCTGATCGGGCTTGGCGTGCTGTTGTGGCTGCTGGTCATCGACGTCTTCATCTTCGCGCAGTCCTCGGGCCCGGCCGTGGCCGCGATCTGCGCGGTCGTTTGCCTGCCGACCACCGGGGTCGGACTGCTCGTCGTGCGTCGCATGGATCGCAACGAGAAGGAGCCGTGGCGCCTCGTCCTGGTCGCGGCCGCGTGGGGCGCCATCGTCGCGACCAGCCTGGTGATCTGGGGCGAGAGCCTGTGGGAGATGACCGCGCAACGGAGCCTCGTGCCGGGCCCTGGGCTCGATGCCTCCACGGCGTTCATGGCGGGCGTCCTGGAGGAGCTGGCGAAGGGAACCGCGGTCGTCCTCCTATTTCTCGTGATGCGCAAGGACTTCGACGACGTCGTCGACGGAATCGTCTACGGCGCCGCGGTCGGGCTCGGCTTCAACTTC
The DNA here is from genome assembly GCA_050734615.1 of Candidatus Dormibacteraceae bacterium. Classification (GTDB taxonomy): domain Bacteria; phylum Chloroflexota; class Dormibacteria; order Dormibacterales; family Dormibacteraceae; genus DASXBJ01. The sequence goes on from JBOHUP010000038.1 coordinate 2,320, forward strand.
ATGGAGACGATCACATACATGACAAACCTGTATGCGATCTTTCAGCCAGAGGGCATCGGCGGCTACGCCGCCGGGTTCCAGTGGTATGCGCGGCAGGTGCTCGGGCTCTTTTTCGGCCACGCGACCTATACGGCGTTCATCGGGGCGGGCCTCGGCATAGCACGGCAGCTGCCCAACGTGAGACAGAAGGGATTCGCCATCGCGAGCGGTTTCCTAGTCGCCATCGCCGCGCATTTTTCATGGGACGCGTGGCTCACGTTCTTCCCCATCCAGAGCACCGTGTTCGGCCTCATCGAGATCCACCTGCGCACGCTGATCATGACCGGCCCTTTTACCGCCGCAATCATCGCGCTGCTGCTGTTCGGCATCCGTTTCGAGGGGGAGAACCTGCGTGACCAGTTTCGCAAGGATGCGGCCGAAGGACGGGGCGCCATCCTGCCTGAGGAGGTGGCGGTCCTGGCCAGCCCGTGGCAGCGGCTGAAGCAGCGGCTGCGGGCCTTGAACCATGGCGGCATCCGGGCGTACTTCAAGGTGGCGCGGCTGCAGTCGGCGCAGCTGGACCTGGCCATGGAGCGGTGGCATCGTGAACGGCAGGAGCTCGACACTCCGCTCGAAGCCGAAGAGAAGTTGAGGCAGAGGGTCGTCCAGCTCCGGCACTGGGTGGCGAGCTCTTAGCAAGCTGGGTGGTCACGCCGGCAGGCGGCCCCAGAGCGCGCGGGAAAGGCCCAGCGCCACCAGCGCCGCTGCCGCAGCCCACGTGATCGCCGAGACCAAAGGGTCGCTGAAGTCCGTGCCGGTCAGAACCGCGTGGACGAAGATCAGCCCGAAGGCGGCGTAAGAAAGCCGGTGCAGCCACTCCCACACCGACCGGTTCATCCGGCGTCTCAGCAGCGCCGAAACCGTGACCACGACCAGGACGTCGAGGGATAGGGCGCCGAGACCGATGCCCAGCATGCCATAGGTCGAGTGGAAAGGGACGACCAGGTCCAGCAGGCCGATGCGCGCAGTGGCATCGAGCAGAAGCGAGACCAGGTGCAGCCCGGCAAGAGGGATCCACAGCACCGTCGTGTACTCGTGCAGCGACCGGATCGCGCGGTTGGTGCCCAACCAATCGAGCACGGCCGAACGGAGCGCGATACCGGTTACCAACGCGATGGCGAGCGAGGCATACGAGCTGAGACCAGCGACCCTTGCCATCACCCAGAAGAACTGGTCAGCCGTCATCGGTCTTGCTCAACCACCATGCCTGCGCGTGCGCCGCGCAGTACGCGGGCGCCAGGTCGGGCCCGACCAGCAGCGCGGTCTTGGCGACCACCTCTGCGTCGACGCCTGAGTCGGCGATCACCGAAACCTCGCTCAGCCCTGTTTGCGCGGGAAAGCCTGTGCGCGGGTCGATGAGGTGATGGAGCTGTCCCCATCGGCGCCGCCTCACACTGCTGGTCGCGGCTCCCTGGTCGCGCAGCATCAAGCTCGCCTGGGCAAAGCCGACCGGCCAGCCGTTTCCGTCGGGTCCGCGACCGGTGGCGAACAGGTCGCCGCCGAGGTTGGCGATCGCGTTGCCGCCCCAAGACTCGCACAAACGATCGGCCATCCAGCCCTTGGCGATGCCGCCCAGGTCCAACGCGGCGCCGCGCTCGATCCTCGCCTGACCACTCCGCACGCTCAACACCTGGGGCAGCGCCGGAAGTGGCTGAACAATCTCCAGGGTCGCCAGCGTCGTGCCGGCCGCAAGCGATCGCGTGTACCCGATCGCAAGCATCGAGGGCAGCACCGCGACGTTGACGAGGCCAGAGCTTTTCTCAAAAGCACGCAGAGACTCGCGAAGCAACGCCTCCATCTCGAGGCTGACGTCGAACCACCGTCCGGCGGCCGAGTTGAGTCGTGAGGTCTCGCTGTCCGCCGAGAACCGCGTGAGGCGCGCACCGAGGCGCCTGACCCAGGACTCGCCCTCGAGCAGCGCGGCATGAGAGCGGTCCACTGCGAACACGCTGCAGATGGTGCCGAGCGCCTCGAAGTGATGCGACTCGACCGCGGCTTTATGAGGCATATGTGGACGTCACCGGCTGGGCATTGCTCGACTGGACTGAAGGACCGACGGTCAGCGATCCGCCGGGCGCCGAAAATGTGGCGCCCTGGCTGGCGCTCAAGACCGGCGGGCGCAGCGGCGCCGCCGCGTTCTTCAGATGCGACGTCACGTAAACGGCCGACAGGGCCGTGGCGCCGATGGCGAGCAGCGTCGCGCCGGCCTTCAGGAGGATCGTGCGCACATCACACCGCGACCGGGGATTTGATGAACGGGACCTGGTCGTAGGTCGCGCCGAGGATCTGCCCCGCATCGGCGCCGAGGTGACCGCTCAGGATCTCCTGGTAGACCGAGCGGAAATCGACGCTGTACGGCTGGTTGCCCGTCGAGTCGAGCTTGGTGAGGCTCGGCTCCGATCCATACAGGCCGCCTTTGACCGGATCGCCGATCAGCAGCAAAGGAGCAGCGGCGCCGTGGTCGGTTCCGCCGCTTGCGTTCTCCTTCGGTCGCCGGCCGAACTCCGACCAGGTCGCGATCAGCACCTTGTCCGCCATTCCGTGTGCCGACAGGTCCTGGTAGAAGGCTCCGACCGCCGAATCCAGGTAGCCCATGAGGTCGTCATGGCGGTTGAGCTCGGTGTAGTGAGTGTCGAAACCGCCGAGGGTGACGTGCAGCAGCTTGACTCCGGTTCCCGTGACGATCAGCTCGGCGGCGAGCTGCAGCGCGGCGGCCAGCTGGTTTTTCGACGAGTAGACGAGCTTCACCTTGTCCGAGTAGTCCGCCATCGGCTGATAGCTCGCCGACGAGGTCCGCAAAGTCGCCATCGTCTCCGTCGCGGTGGCGATGGCCGTGTCGAACAGGGCCCCATAGATGCCCGGGGTGCCCTTGTACAAAGCTCCCACCGCGGCTTCGACCTCGCTCCCGCCGGTGAAGCCGAATGTCTTCTGATTCTGGATCACCGTCATCGTCGCCTGCAGGTCACGCAAGGCTCCCGGCACGTCGGTCGCTCCGCACGCGCAGCCGGTGAGGGGGTGGCCGTTGGAGTCGTATGACGTCGCCAGAGTGCGCCCGAGCCAGCCGTCGACCTGCCGCCGCGTCGGGTCGCCCGTCTCCCAGATGCGTATCGACTCGAAATGCGAGAAGGTCGGGTTGGGATATCCGACTCCTTGTACGATCGCGACCTTGCCGCCGTCCCACAGCTTCTTGATTCCGGCCAGGTTGTGATTGAGCCCGAAATCATTGTTGAGGGGCAGCGCCTGCGCCACCATCGGTCCCGCGAGCTTGGGTCGGAGATCGTGCAGCGCCGGGTCGGACAGGGGGACGAGCGTGCGCAGTCCATCGTTGCCGCCGGCGAGCTGGATCATGACCAGGACGTGGTCGTTGGTCACCCCACCCTGCTTCGCCGCGTACACCGCCCGGGCGAACGCATCGGGCACTGCCGCGTAACCCGCCGCAAGCCCGGCCGCGCCGGCTCCGAAAACCAGACCTGCCTTGAGGAAGTCGCGCCGCTTGAGCTGGTTGATGCCTGTGGGTTCGGTCATCTCTTGTTCACCTATTTGAGTTGGAATTCCGGCGAGGCGAGGGTGATGAACCACCGCGCGCGGTCGTCCGCGCCCTGGTTCAGGAGGGCGGCCGTCTGGGGGCTGAGGACGCCGTCCAGCTGGGTCCTGACTGCGCCAGATGCCGGCGGCAGGGTGCCTTTGATCTGGCCCATCGCCGCGGTGGCGAAGTTGACACGCTCGACCACCGTGCTGGACGAGATCCAGGATTCGTTGTTCGGCCAGCCGCTCACGTCGGGCGGATCGAACAGCGTCTGGCCCATCCCCGCACCAGCGTTGGCGATGACCCTGGCGAGGCCAGTCGCGCCGAGCGCCCTGGCTGCGTGGACCATGAACTCGGTCGGCGACTTCACGAGCGTGCGATAGCTCTGGGCGGCAACAAATTCGGGGCTCGTGAAGACCGCGCGCATGAGGGTCTTCATGTCGTAATTGCTGCGGCGGAACTGGTCCCCGAGGCTCTTCACGTAGCTCGCCTCGGGTTGGGCGGTGACGAAATGCTGGGCGACCTTGCCGGCGATGAGAGTCGCGGTCGCAGGCTGCTGAAGGATTCGGTCGATGACGCCGTGCGCGTCGAGCGGCCCGGTCGTGCCCAGGTACGTGACGCTCCCCTTGAACGAGCGTCGCGCGTTGAACACACCCGACTTCTGGGCCGTGTAGACGGGCAGGGTGCGGGTGACATTGGTCGCCGGATCGACGACCACGGTGGCAAAGGAATCAGGTTGCGGCACGACCCAGCCGGCGAGCGCTTTCGCGCTCTCGCGCACATCGTCCTCCGTGTAATTGCCCGGGCCCATCGTGAAG
>JBOHUP010000039.1:0-3254 GCA_050734615.1 Candidatus Dormibacteraceae bacterium
ACCTTGAGGCGAGAGGCCACCACGTCTGGCTCGAGATCATCCCCAACCTTGCACACGAGTATCCAGCTGATTTCGCCACTCGACTGCCCGCGCTCCTTGCGTGGACCCGTCAGGCGAGCGACACGACGTCCAGGAGGTCTTCCTCCCAGTAGTCGACCCGGCCCTCGGGCATGAAGAGCACCTGCCCCGGGTGCAGCGCAGCGACGAACTCTGGGTCGTGGCTGACGATGACCATCGTCCCGGGCCACGCGGCGAGTGCCTTGGCCACGCCCGTCCGCGACGGCGGGTCCAGGTTGTTGGTGGGTTCGTCCAGGAGCAACAGGTTGTGCTTGCCCGCCACGAGCTGGCTCAGCGCCAGCTTGGTCTTTTCGCCACCGGACAGGGTGGCGGCGTCCTGCCGTGCGATGTCGCCGGAGAGACCGAATGTCCCGATGAGCGCCCGCAACGCGGCCTCGTCGGCATCTGACTCCTGGCGCATGTGAGCGAGCACGGTGATGCCGGCCCGGATGCCTTCATGCTCCTGCGCGTAGTAGCCGAGCGACACGCCATGTCCGAGCTTGAACCCACCAGAGTTGGGCTCGCTCTGACCGGCGAGGATGCGCAAAAGGCTCGTCTTGCCCGCCCCGTTGAGGCCCATGACCAGCAGCCGCTGGCCCCGTTCGACCTCGAATGCCACGTTGCTGAAGACCAGCGGGCCGCCATAGCCCTTGGTTAGGGCGTTTACGGTGAGGACGACCCGACCGCTGTGGGGCGGCTCTGGGAAGCGCACCTTGAACTTCTTCTCGCGCCGCGGCGCCTGGACCTGCTCCGCCTTCATGCGGTCGACGCGCTTGAAGATGGACTGTGCGGTCTTGGCTCGCTTTTGCGTCTGGCGGCGCATCACCTCGGCCAGCACGCTCAGCCGCTTGATCTCCGATTCCTGGCGCTGAGCCAGCGAGGTGAGCCTCTTCTCGGCGAGGCGTCGGGCTTCCTGGTACTGAGAATAGGTACCGCGGTACTCGACCATCCGACCGGCGTCGAGGTGCAGGACGCGCGTGATCGACTTGTCGAGGAGGCTCAGGTCGTGGCTCACCACGATCACCGCGCCGCGGTAGTCGCGCAGGAACTCCATCAGCCACGTCTTGGCGTCGCTGTCCAGGTGGTTGGTGGGCTCGTCGAGCAGCAGCAGGTCCGCGTTGGCGAACAGGACGCGCGCCAGCTCGACGCGGCGGCGCTCGCCACCCGAAAGGACGCCGAGCGGCAGGTCCACACGGTCGTCGCGCAGACCGAGGCCGCTGACGATCCGGCGCGCGTCCGACTCGCTCGAGTAGCCGCCGTCCAGCCGGTAACGCTCCTCCGCTTCGGAAAAGCGCTCGATGTTGGCGATGGAATGGTCCTTCTCCAGGGCTTGGTGCAGCGCGGCCAGGCGCGCGGCGGCGCGATCCAGCCCGCGGCCGGACAGGATGTGCTGGAGCGCGGTCTGCGCGGCCTCGGCTCGTGGACGAGGGTTCTGGGGAACGTAGCCGAGCGTGCCTCGCCGCAGCGCCAGCCCGGCCGCCGCGTCATCCTCGCCGGCCAGGACCTTGAGCAGGCTGGTCTTGCCGGCGCCGTTGCGTCCGACCAGGCCGACCTTGTCGCCGGCGGCCACAGTGAAGCTGGCGTCGGAGAGGACGCGCTTGGCGGCGACGTCGATGGCGAGGTTGCGAACCTGGAGCACGCCGCGATGTTACGTGGCAGGGCGAGTGGCGTTTCGTATGACATCAAATTCCGTAGGAGGCCGACCATGAAAAAGCTCGTCGTCATCCTCGCCATCCTGGCCGCGGCGGCCGCCTGCGGAGGCGCCGCCGGCTCAGCCGGCAACAGCACGTCCACGCAGCAGGGCCCGCTGCGGCTGTCGCAAGGCGCAGCTGGGCCGGCTCAGCTCCCTTCGAAGAGCAGTGGAGCGCCTTCAGGCCCAACTTCCGGAGGCGGTTCGAGCACCAACCCCGCAACCGGCACCAACGTGCCGGTCTTGCAGGGGCCGCCTGTCATCCGCCAGGCGCAGCTGGCGATCAGCGTGGCTTCAGGGTCATTCGACTCCAAGCTCTCATCAGTTCGCACCCTCGTCGAATCTGAGCAGGGCTACATCGCCGGCACCGACGCGCAGACCAATCCAGTCGACAACCAGATCCGCACCGGGGTCATCAACTTCATGGTGCCGGCCACTAACTTCGACGCCACGATCGATCTCCTGTCGAAGATCGGCAAGGTCGAGAGTGAGCACATCATGGGCACTGACGTAAGCGCGCAGTACGTGGACCTCAACGCCCGCCTGGCCAATGATGAGGCGCAGCACGCGGCGATGCTCGCCCTCCTGACCAAGGCGCAGTCGATCAACGACATCATCGCGGTGCAGAACCAGATCGGCCAGATCACGGGCGAGATCGAGCAGCTCAAAGGCCAGATCAAGTACCTCGACGACAACACCTCTTTCAGCTCGATCTCCGTCACCTTGACCGAGGCCGGCGCCCCTGCGCAGCAGCAGCCGGCGGACAGCTGGGGCTTGGCCACGGCGATCATCGATGCGGCGCACAACTTCGTCACCACGATCAACTACATGGTCACCGGTCTTGGCGCCATCGGGCCGTTCGCCGTCCTGCTGGGACTCGGGTATCTGGTCTGGCGTCGCCGCCGCCAGGTGCCGGCGGTCAAGCACGCCTGAAGGACCTGTGCGCGGGCCGGGTCGGCGCCCGGCCCGTATTCTTGCGCCGAGGTGGCGGCCGTAACCTGCGGCGGTAGTCAACCTGAGCGGTGCCTGGTTTTCTTGATAAGGACGTCGCGGCGTGGCCGGAATCTGCTTTCCTGAGCCGGCCATGACTGGCGGACGTGCACCTGGAGAGCATGCCGAAACCGATCCCGTGGACATCCTCGAGCTCCCGGCGGCATCCCGCGCGACCGACATCGCGATCGACGAGCTGGAGCTGGTTTACGCCTTCATCTACGCGCGGGTCGGCAACCGGGCGGACGCCGAAGACCTCACCCAGCAGGTTGCCCTAAAGGCCTTCCCCCGATTGCGCCAGGGTGCGCCGGCGAGCGCCATACGCGGCTACCTGTTCGCCACCGCGCGCTCGGTCCTGGGAGGATTCTGGAGCACCCGTCTCGGGCTGTCCGAGGCCGAGCTCCATGAGGACCTCGCCCTCGCCACGCCGCTTCCAGCAAACCCTGAGAAAGGAGTGGAAACGGTGCAGCACATCCTGGGCGAGCTTTCCGACAACTATCGCCGAGTTCTCGAGCTG
>JBOHUP010000040.1:0-11652 GCA_050734615.1 Candidatus Dormibacteraceae bacterium
GAACCCGCGCACCGACTGGAGGTAGATCGTGATCGGGAGAAACATGCTGAGCATGCCGAAGCTGATGGCGGCCGCGATCCAGTTGGCGACCGCGAAGTTGCGGTCCTCGAACAGCGAGAGAGGGACCAGGGGCTGAGTCTGGAATCGCTCCCAGATGATGAAAAGGATGATGACGGCCGCGCCACCGCCGATGACCTCGGGGATCGTGAAAGCGGTAGAGGTGATCGGGCCCCAGCTATAGCGCTGGCCTTCGATCAGGCCGAACACGACGCCGAAGAGGCCCGCGGTCGCCAGCGCTACTCCGACCAGGTCCCAGCCCTGGCGGCGCCCTGGACGCAAGTCAGGGACGATGAGGAATGTGGCGATCAGGGCCGCGACGCCGATGGGAACGTTGATGTAGAAGATCCACCGCCAGCCGATATACGTGATGATCGCGCCCCCGATCGTCGGCCCGGCGACCGTGGCCAAGCCAGCAGCCCCGCCCCACACGCCGAACGCAGCGCCGCGGCGCTCCGGCGGAAAAATCGAGGTGATGATCGCGAGTGTCTGCGGCGTCAGCAGAGCGCCGCCGACTCCCTGCAGAACGCGGGCGGCGATCAGCTGGTCGACGTTTTGCGAGAGCCCGCAGATTGCGGACGCCAGGGTGAACACGAACAGGCCGATCGCAAACAGGTTGCGCTGGCCGAACAGGTCGCCCAGGCGGCCGGCCGTGATCAATAGGACGGCATACACGAGGATGTAGGCGTTGAGCACCCACAGGATCTGGTCGAGGGTGGTGCTGAGCCCTGTGCTCATCGAAGGGATGGCTACGTTCACGATCGTCGTGTCGAGCAGGATCATGAAAAAGCCTGTGGTCAGAACCAACAGGACGAGCCACGGGTTAGTGCGCGCTTGTGCCATGCCTACTCCTCAACCTTGTTGGGCCGGCGTCGATTCCGGCCGTCCATTCCAACGTGCCTTCGGTGATCTCGCGTTCAAGCTTCTTCACCCACGAGCGCTCTGCGTCGAGCATCGCGATCTTGTGCTCGAGCTCGATCAGTGCCAGCCTTGTCAGTCCGTCCGTCCGCAGCTCGCCCATGATTCGAGTGAGCTTTTCGATGGCTCCGCTCAGCGTGTTCGCGCGCACCCTCAACTGGGCCGCCGCGGTCGAGGCGTCCAGGTGGTGCATGAACATGAGGCCCGCCGCGAAGTGCGGATAGTCGCGCTTGGGCTGCGCCAGGATTTCGCCGACGACCCGGACCAGGAGCTCGCGCCCGGAGTCCGTTAGCTGGTAGATCGTGCGCTCCGGCCGGCGACCTTCCTTCTCGCGCTCGACAGGCACGATCCAGCCATCCCTTTCGAGCGCGTCGACCGTGTGGTAGAGCGAACCGAAATTGAGCCGGATGAACTCGTCGTGATGTCGATCGCGCATGGTCGCCGCCAGCTCGTACGGGTGCATCGGATGCTCGTCCAGCAACTCCAGGATCGAGAGGGCCAACGGTGAGATTTCCGGCTCCGGATCGGTCATATACTCCTGGTGGAATATACAAGGCTCATATATCCAATGTCAACTAGTCACAGGTTCTTAACAGGCTGGGTTGGCGCGGCGTTCAATTCGAGATAGGCTCAATTGAGGTTGTGGTTGGCTTGGGGGAGGGAGCCATAAAATAGGGAGGGCCCGCCAGGGGTCCGCCAGAGTTCCGCCAGAGTTCCGCCAGAGGTCTGTGGAGGCCCGTCCGAGGCAGCGGTGGAGTGTGCGAGGCGACGGCCGCACGCCAAGCCAGCGCCAGGCCGGCGGGAGCACCCGCCTCTACGCTCCTAGCCCTCAGCCTCCCAGCCGGCCAGGGTCAAGCGCGGCGGCGGCTGCGCCGATCGGTTTCTCATACCACGCCACATCCCAGTAGCGATCGAACTTGCGTCCCTGCTCGGTGAAGTGGGCCACCCGCTTGAACCCGAATCTCTCGTGCAGGGCGATCGACGCCGGGTTGGGCAGCGCAATTCCTGCGTAGGCGCGATGGATGTCCTCATTCTCGAGGGACTCGAATAGAGCCTCGTAAAGCTTGGATCCGGCGCCGCGGCCCACAGCCTCCGGCTCCAAATAGATGCTGGTCTCGATCGATGTGTCGTAGCCCGGCTTCGGCCTGTACCGTCCGCTGCTCGCATAACCGATGAGGCGATCGCCGGCCAGCCCGACCAGCACGCGGTGACGTCCGTGGTCGGCGTAGTGGCTGAACCACTCGCGGCGCATCTCAATCGTCATCGGCCCCAGCTCGAAGTTGTAGTGCGTCTCCGCGATGTACCGGTTGGCGATGTCGTTGATGCGCTCGAGGTCGGCGGCCGTAGCGGCTCTGACTTCCACCTGAGAACCGATCACCCGATCAGTTTATTGACCCAGCTATCGCGACAATTGAACGGTGGATCGCATCGAGCTCATAGGAATGTCGTTGCAAGGCCGGCATGGCGTGCGCGAGGCCGAACGTCAACAGCCCCAGGAGTTCAAGGTCGACATTTTGGTCGATTGCGACATGACCGAATCGGGCCGGACCGACAAGCTGGCCGACACGATCGACTACACGAAGATCCGCGCCATCGCCAAAGAGGTGATCGAAGGGGAATCGGCCCAGCTGCTGGAGACACTCGCCACGCGAATGGCGGAGCAGGTTCTGCAGATAGCTCGGGTCAAAGCAGTTTCCGTGCGCATCGCCAAGCGGCCCACAAGCATGCAGCCGATCGAGGCCGCGGCCGTGCACATTAATAGGACGCGCGCATGACGATCGCGTACTTCGACTGCTTCGCGGGCATCTCCGGCGACATGACGCTCGGCGCGCTGATCGACGCCGGCGCAGACCGGGCGCTGCTCGACACTGCGGTGAAGGCGCTGCGGCTTGGCGATGAGGTGACCATCGAGGTGCGGCACGAGACGCGAGGGCACGCCGGCGGAACTCGTGTCGTAGTGCACGCCACCGAACGGGTCGAGCGAACGGTGCCCGCACTGCGATCCGTGGTCGAAACCTCAGGCGCGCCTGAGCAGGTCAAGCGTTCGGCGCTCGAAGCGATCAACCGGCTGGCCCACGCAGAAAGTCGCATACATGGATCTGGCGAAGACGAGGTCCACCTGCACGAGCTCGGCGGTGCGGACACGCTGATCGACCTCGTCGGCGCGTTCTGGCTTTTGCATGGGCTAGAGGTCCGCCAGGTTTACTCATCGGCGCTGCCTGCGCCGCGGGGCCGCAAAGACGGATTGCCGCTCCCGGCGCCCGCGAGCCTGCGCGTGCTCGAGGGCACGGGAGCCGTGCTGCAGGCGATCGACGAGGAACGCGAGCTGGTCACCCCGACCGGCGCGGCCATCCTGGCGGTGTGCGCGAAATTCGAGCGGCCTGCGCTCTCGCTTCGGTCGGTCGGCTATGGGATCGGCTCGCGAGACACCCCGGGCAACGCGCTCGCCGTCTGGCTGGGTGAGGAGGTGCCTCATGAGATAGGAGTCACGCTCGTCGAAACCAACCTGGACGACATGGCGCCGAACCTCGTTGCCGCGCTGACCGAGGATCTGATGGCAGCCGGCGCACTTGACGTGAGCGTCACCGCGGTGCTGATGAAGAAGGGTCGCCCGGGGCATCTCGTCGCCGTCATGTCCCCGCCCGAGCTCGTGGCGAAGCTCACAGACCACCTCCTCCGGCACAGCACCACGCTCGGCGTGCGCTTGTCCAGCGCACAACGAGTCATCGCCGCACGCCGGGTGATCGAGGTCAACTCAAGCTTCGGCCGGGCCCGGGTCAAGGTCAAGGAGCTGGCCGGTAGGGCTGTCGAGGTGGCGCCCGAATACGAGGACTGCCGCCGGCTTTCGCGGGAGAGCGGCGCCGACCTGCGGGAGGTGATGCGAGCGGTCGCGGAAGCGGCGCGAGGCGAGCTGGGAATCTAAACACCGTCCCTTAGGCCGCACTGCGCGTTTCTTACTTGTGATTGGGGTGATTTTCGCGGTCGTGGTCGTATTCGCCATCCTGCTCGTCGTGTCGCGGTCGGCCGGCTATCTCCGCGGGCGGATGCACGTGGCGGATGCCGAAGACGGCGGCAGCACCGAGGTGCATCGATCGGCTGCCGTGGGCGCCGGCGCTGGAGTTGCCGTCCTGGCTCTGCTCGCGCTTCTGTTCGCGGGGATCACGCAATGGGATTGGCTTGGCAGGCCCGCCTCCCACAGTGCACCGGCCGTTTTCAGCCCAGTGCCGCTCCAGAGCCCACCGTCAGGCGCCGGCATCACCACCTCGCCGTCGCCCCCGCCGGTCCTGGCCTCGCCGTCCCCGCAGCACTAGTCGAAGGCTCCCACGCCTGACAATTAGGCACGTGAGCGCACGCGTGCTGGATGGCAGGGCTCTTGCCAACGAGATCTTCGACCACACGGCGGCGGCTGTCGCCGAACGTGTCACGGCCGGCTTGTCGAGGCCCAGGCTGGCGACCGTCCTGGTGGGCGCCGATCCCGCGTCGGCGCAGTACGTCGGCCTGAAGCAACGCGATGCCCGCAGGGTGGGGATCGAATCAGAAGACCATCGCCTCGGCGTGCGGACCACCACCGACGAGCTGCTGGATCTGGTCGACAGCCTAAATCGCGACGACGCCGTGAGTGGGATCCTGATCCAGCAGCCGACCCCCAAGCAGATCGACATGACACGGGTCATCCTCGCCTTGGACCCGGCGAAAGACGTCGACGGATTCCATCCCATCAACGCGGGACTGCTTGCTCTCGGGTTGCCAGGTGGGGTCGAGCCATGCACGCCCGCGGGCATCGTCGAGCTGCTGCTCCACGCCGGCGTTCCGATCGAGGGCGCGAATGCTGTCGTGGTCGGCCGCAGCAAGCTGGTCGGCAAGCCGACCGCGCTGCTCCTCTTGAATAGGAACGCGACCGTGACCCTGTGTCACTCTCGAACGAATGATCTCGCGAGCCACACCAGGACCGCGGACATCCTGGTCGCCGCGGCCGGCCACGCCAACCTCATTCACAAAAACATGGTCAAGCCGGGCGCCGCGGTGGTCGATGTGAGCACGAACTGGAGCGACGGTCGCCAGGTGGGCGACCTTGAAGTGGGCGTGGAGGAGATCGCGGGTTGGTTGACGCCAAACCCGGGCGGCGTCGGCCCGATGACGCGGGCCATGCTGATCAAGAACACGTTCGAGGCGGAGGTCCGCAGGCGCTCCTGAAGGATGGCGGACAGTACTCGCGCTCAAGCCCAACGACTGGTGAGCGGGTTTCGCGGATACCAGCGTGCGAGATCCTGCGTGCCTGCCGCTCAGCCATGGGCAAGGCGTCCAGGCTGGCGCTGGTCGAGCGAGAGCTGCCCTAGGCCATCGCGCGTGTCTCTGGAATCGGGGTTCGCCGCCTTTGAAGCCGAGCCCGCCTGAGACCGGGGCTTTGACCTACCAGCAAGCGCTGGCTTACATCTCGAAGCAGGGCCGCTTTGGGATGAAGCTAGGGACCGAGAGGACCACCGCGATCCTCAACGAGCTAGGCAACCTGGAGCGCGGACTCCAGGGAGCCCTCATCGCCGGCACCAACGGCAAGGGCTCGACGGGCGCGTGCCTGTCATCGATCTGGCGCAAGGCGGGGCACCAGGTGGGATTCATGCCGAAGCCACACCTCATCTCCTACACGGAGCGAATCGAGGTGAACGGGCGGCCGATCAGCCAAGCGGAGTTCGTCGAAACGCTGGAGCAGCTGACACCGGCGTTAGACCAGGTCGCGGCGCGGATGGGCCAGGCCACCGAGTTCGAGATGCTGACCGCGATGGCGGTCGCCTACCTGGCGCCGCGGGTCGACCGGCTTGTTTGCGAGGTCGGTCTGGGTGGCCGCCTCGACGCGACCAACGCGCTCGACCTGGGTGTCGCCGTCATCACTAACGTCGACCTCGATCATCAAAAGTACCTCGGCGACACCATCGAGAAGATCGCACGCGAAAAGGCAGCGATCATCAAGCGGGGCGACCACGTGATCACAGGGTGCCAGGGCGAAGCCCTCGCGATCGTCGAGGAGCACGCGCGCCTCGCGGGTTCGCGACTGTGGCGCCTGGGCCGGGAGATCGAGCTGGAGTCGGTATCGCGTGGCTGGGACGGTTACACGATCAATGTTTCGGGGCCGGGCTTCGCGCATGAAGGCATGCATCTGCCGCTCGTCGGCGACTACCAGCCCACCAACGCGGCGCTGGCCGTGGGGGCCGCCCATGCCCTCGACGACATCGACGACGAAGCTGTTCGCCTGGGGCTGGCTGCCACACGATGGCCCGGCCGGCTGCAAGTCATCGGCTCCCGTCCCAGATTGGTGCTTGACGGGGGCCACAATCCAGCGGCGATGACCAAGGCCGGGGCGGCGCTGCGCGGCCTGATCGGGCCGGAGCGCCTGATCACCGTGTTCGGGATGCTCAGCGAGCGCGACCCCGTGCACCTGCTCGCCGCTCTGCGGACGCTCGAGCCCGATGCAGCGGTCTTCACCGAACCGGCCAGCGCCGCGGGACACGTCGTGCCGGCCGAGCACCTGAGCGCCCTCTACGGGCCGGGTTCGAGCAATTTCCTGCCCGCCGGCGCCGCCGTTGCGCGGGCGAACGAACTGGCCGGGCCGGATGGGAACGTGCTGGTCTGCGGATCGTTGTACCTGGTCGGCGAGGTGCTCGAGGCCATGGCGGAACCGCCCGACAGCTTGTAGATTTGGCCTGCGATGGAAATCGGAGGCGGCCTACGGCGGGGTTCTGATCGAATCATCGGCGGCGTCTGCTCCGGCATCGCCGCCAGCCTCCACGTCGATGTGGTGTGGGTCAGGCTCGCCTTCGTGCTGCTCGCCTTTGCCCAGGGCATCGGCGTCCTCGTCTACGTGGTGCTCTGGTTCGTCATGCCAGAAACGCCACAGGATCGCCCCAGCCACTCTGGATTCGACACGGTCACCGCCGACATCCGGCGCATGTGGGCCGAGATTCGGGGCGAGCCGCGAACGCCGCCCCCGGCGGCCACGTCCACAGACGCGCCCGGCACTGCCACCTCGCCCGCCGCCGCGGCTTCAGCTGCTCACAATCAGTCGCTGCTGCTCGGCGTGATCCTGCTTGTGATCGGAGTCGTGGTGCTCGGCAACAACACGGGCTTCGTCAACTGGTCGGTGGCGTGGCCGGTCTTTCTGATCGCGATCGGTGCGTTCCTGCTCCTGCGCAGTGCGCGACGAAGGACCTAGGACTCTTTTTCTCGGCGAAGCCGTTTGAGATCGATCTTCCAGATGCGAGCCGGGGCGCGCGCGAACCTGACACACAGGTAGATGCTCCCGGCGAGCATGGGCAGCAGCAGGACCATGCCGAGCAGCGCCCATCCGAATCCGCTCGTGAATCCCAGGCCGCCAAGCAGAACGATGCCGATCGTGATTCCCGCCGCACCGACTAGCAGGTCCGTGAGCGGTCGCACCGCCGGCGTAGGTGGCGTGGCTCGAACGGGCGGCCGGACCTGGCGCCTCGGCCGCCCAGCGCCGGCCAGGAGTCCGTAAAGCAACAGGCTCACCCCGGCCAGGCCCGCGAGCAACGTGACGATCTCAGCGATCAGTCCCTCACGCGTGTCCGCCACGCGGGTGGCGGCGGCGAAGGCCAGGACGATGAGCGCAACTCCGGCCCCGAGCGATACCCAGCGCAACTCAGGCCTGAGGTGGGTTGGCGGCGAGGATTCCAGCGCGCAGCCGGCGCATGCCCTTGAGCCAGCGGTCGTAGTCCTCGGCCTTGCGGCGGAAGTACTCGCCGACCTCCGGGTGCGGAAGGATCAGGAATCGTTCCTCACGGATCCCTGCCACGACTGCCTCGGCCGCCTGCTCCGGCTCGATGGCGGTGGACGTCAGGAACTCAAGGCCCAGCCGGCGCTCCGCGGCCAGCATGTCCGTCTTGACTCCTTGAGGGCAGAGGCATGAGACGCGGATGCCCTCCGCGCCGTGGGCGATCGCGAGCCATTCGAAAAAAGACAGTGCCGCCGCTTTGGTCACGCCATACGGGGCGGCGAAGACATGGTTCAGAAGACCGGCCGCGGAAACGGTGCCCAAGAGATAGCCATTCTTGCGTGCGATCATGCCGGGCAGCACGTGCCTGGCCACGAACACGTGAGCCATCACGTTGACCTCCCAGATTCGCTGCCAGTCCTCATCGGAGGCCTCGGGGCCGCCATCCACCGCGATTCCGGCATTGGAGCAAAAGATGTCGATGCGACCGTGGGCCGCCTCGACCTGGCCCACCAGATTCTTGACGTCCTTCTCGCGACTCACATCGCAACCGATGCCGGTCCCGTTGATTTCCGCCGCTACAGCTTCAGCGCGTTCTCCATCCCGGTCGGCGACGACGATGGCCGTCGGATGCTCGGTCGCAAAGCGGCGGGCCATTGCACGCCCGATGCCGCGGGCGCCACCTGTGACAACGATTACTTTGTTGGACAGGACCATCGCGAACTGTTGCGAACGGCCTACGCGATCTGTGTCTTGGGCCGGCCGGCTGCCAAGCCGGCCACGGCCACGGCAGCGAGGCCGGCCATCACGATGGCGAACCAGGCAGCGGGCGGCACGACGCCAACCTCGCCGGCCAGGGCGGCGCAACCGAAGAGCGCACCGGAAGAGCTCGCACCGAAGACGAGGAAGCGGCCGCGAGGGAGGCGGCCTAGCAGTGCGATCAGCGCCCAGGCGCCTATCGACACACCGGCTGTGATGACGACCAGATGCATCACGTCGATCATCAGGCTCACGGCCGGAGTCTACGCCTCGACCGTCGTGGGAAGGGTTTGCGAACGTCGCGCCAGCTTTGTGGTTCTGTCTTCAAGAAATTTCTTGTGGAAAACACCCGCGCGGCACTTTCCGAGACATCTGATAGCGAATAGAATCTGTCCCCATGGTCGGAGGGGGCATCGACTACAGCGCACCCTTTCAGCGCGCTATCGAGCTGGTTGGGAAGCGCTGGACAGGTGCGGTCGTGAAAGCGCTTGTTCCGGCACCCGCTCGCTTCAATCAACTGCTCGCCGGCATCCCTGGCATCAGCGATCGAGTTCTGACCGAGCGGTTGCGTGAGCTCGAGACCGAGGGCATCGTCGAGCGCCTGGTCGACCCTGGACCGCCGGTGCGCGTGAGCTATCGGCTGACCTCGCGGGGCCGAGCTCTGGAGCCGGTGCTGCACGCGGTGTCTGATTGGGCGGAAACGTGGCTCGCCACGCCCGCCGCGGCGGTGGGCTGAACCGTCAACTGCGCCCGCCACTTTTTCCTCCAGCCCTTTTGGGGCCCTCCCTCCTCCGACCGGTCCCTCCCCCACCGGCTCACCTGCCGCCACCTTAGGATTCGAAAAAATCCGATGCAACCCAGCCTGTAAAGAGGTACGGCAAGTCATGGCGAACGCGACTGATAGGCTTTACCGAATGCCGATTGGCGACTTTCTCCGCCGCCGGCCCGAGGCGCAGAGCTGCCAGGCTTGCGGATCGCCTCTTCCGGCCGGTGCGGTTTTCTGTCCTTCGTGTGGGGTCAGAACCGACGATCCTCAAGCCGAGCCGCTCCATATCGTCGATCGCACGACGGGCCTGTTCAACGAAAGGTTCGTGCGACCCGTGCTCGAGGACGAGCTCGCGCGAGCGCATCGCTATCAGCGCAACCTCGGCGTGCTGCTCATCGAAGCCAACGAGGCCGTGCCCGTCGACGAAGCCCTCAAAGCGATGGCGGCCGCGCTCGCGGGCACGGTGCGAGACGTCGACACTCCGGGCGTGTTGAGCCGCACCCCGCCTCAGCTCCTCGCGATCCTCCCCGACACCGACGTGGCCGGTACAGCACATGCGGCGAATCGAGTGCTCTCCGCCGTCAACGAGGCGCTCAAGCCCCAAGGCGGCCTCGCCGCGGTCGGGCTCGTCTGCGTGCGCCCCGGCCAGCGGGTTCGCGCCGGTGCGGTGATCGAGGGGGCGGGGCGCTCGCTGCGCTCCGGCCGTCCCGAGATGATGGGCAAGCCCGCCTGAAGCCGTAGGCTCGCAAAGAGGAGATGGGCGTTCTCGAGGTCTACCTCGCCCGCCACGGCGAGACCGAATGGAGCGTCAGTGGGCGCCACACGGGGGGCACGGACCTGCCCTTGACCGCGCAGGGCGAGCAGAAGGCAGCCGCCCTCAGGCCGCGACTGGCCGCGATTCAATTCGACCTCGTGTTCTCCAGCCCATTGCAGCGCGCGCGACGAACCGCCGAGCTCGCAGGCTTTCCGGACCCCAAGATCACGCCGCTGCTGAAGGAAGTCGACTATGGCGAGTACGAAGGCCTCACCTCGAAGGCGATCCACGAGACCAATCCCAGCTGGGAGCTCTACAGCGACGGATCTCCTGGTGGCGAGACACCGGCCCAGATCTACACGCGGGCTCAGCAGTTCATCGCGCTCGCGGCAGCCTCAGGCGGCCGCGTGCTCGCGTTTGCGCACGGGCACATCCTGCGCGCGGTCGCAGCGGCATGGATTCACGCGGACGTCACGATCGCGGGCGGGCTCCTTCTGGACGTGGCGACTCTAAGCGTCATGCGGGACGACGGTCACCGCCTGATCACCTTGTGGAACGCACCTTAGACGTCAAACGTCTAGACCGCGGCCTGCTTCCGGCGCAGGCTCCACGGGCGGCTTCGCACGCCGGGAAGGCCGGCGAACACCAGGTAGGCGGAGGTCTCGACATCCGCCTTGTAGGTATGCCGCTCGCCCGGGTTGATCAGCAGCATCTCTCCGGGCCCGACCTCGCCTGACCGCGATCCGTCATCGAATTTCAGCCGGCCCATCGTGACGATCAGAGCGACCGGAATCGCGTTGCGGTGCTCTGGCACGTGCTGGCCCGCCTGAAGGCGCAGCCCGACCACCCGCATCGAACCGCAATCCCCGATCTGCTCGAATCCGAAGGCCCGCGGCGGCTCGCCGTGCTCGTGAGCTGTCACCGCTGACTATCATGCCGCTGCCAGGATGTCTAGTCACCGCGACATTGAGATCGTCCACGCCACCGGCATCGAGGGCGCACGCCGAGCCCGCGGAACCGTCGTCGTCATCGACGTGCTCCGTTCCTTCACGGTGAGCGCATTCGCGCTGGCGGGCGGCGCTCGGGAGTGTCGACTCGTGCCGACCACCGAGGCGGCGCGCGCCATCGCCTCCGGCATTCCGGACGGCGTCCTGTGCGCGGAGGAAGACGCGCTCCCCGTGGAGGGCGTCGCGATCAGCAACTCCCCAACCCAGATCCGGTCCACCGACCTGAATGGGCGTGTCCTCGTGCAGCGATCGAGCGCAGGGACGCCGGTGGTCGCGGCGGTCGACAGCTCGTGCATCTTCGCTGCCAGTCTGGCGGTGGCTCGCGCCACGGTACAAGCCTGCCTGTTAACAGACCCCGCGACCCTGACGCTGATCGCCTCGGCCGATTACCCCGAAGACCACGCTTGCGCGGCCTACATGGAGGGCATGGTGCTGGGCCAGGCCACAGACCTCGCAACGCTTCTGCAACCTTTGCGCGACAGCGATCGATACCGGCGCGTGATGAGCGGGACGTGGCCTGGCTTCCCTCCGACCGACATCGAGCTGGCCCTCGTGCCCGACCGTTTCAGTTTTGCCATGCCTGTCACCCGGGAGGCTGGTTACGACCGCCTCACCCGCTCCGACCAGGACCCGGTGACGAGCTAAGATTCCAGCAGGGCACCAAGGG
>JBOHUP010000041.1:0-4696 GCA_050734615.1 Candidatus Dormibacteraceae bacterium
AGGGTTGTGGCCGCCCTTGGTCTTGATCTTCTCGGGAATGTTTCTAGACATGGTTGGGAGGCGCGTAGATTCTACGGTTCTCACCCCACCAACGGACTTCGGCGGGTGTGGGTTACGCGGGCTTGGGTCGCGACGTCAGCCCGATGGGTGAGCTTCAATACGTGACACTTGGCTGCTGGTGGGACCTCTGGGAGCAAGCGATGAATGCCGTCAAGCCGCTGGCCGGGATCGGCACGGCCGTGGTTGTGGGGATGGGTGTCTGGCTGTACTGCTTCGAACACGGTGGCGCTACGGCCCCGATCTACTCGTCCTCGACCGTGGTTCCGATGGACGCGACCACCAGCGGCGGCGCCCCACCGGCGAGCCTACCGTCGGCTCTCGTCCTGCCCGTCCCATACACCGACCAGGCTCCGCTGGGCAACTGGGCCGCCAGGCAGCACACCTGCGAGGAAGCGACGCTGGTCATGGTCGACGGCTATCTGAGGGGAGATCGGTCCGGCGGCTCGATCGACCCGGTGACCGCGGACCGCGCGATCGAGCGGATCACCCCCTGGAAGCCCTCGGTCGACCTCACCCCGGAGCAGTTGGGGATGGTCGCCCAAACTCACCTCGGTTGGAGTTATAGGGTCATGTCTGCGGACCCGCGGGCGATGCAGCAGCAGCTGACCCTCGGCAGGCCGCTCATCGTCGGGGTGCGCACGCACGGCCTGGGCAACCCCGAGTATCCCGGCTACCTAACGCACTACGAGCAGCCCGAGTGGTCCGTGTCGCATTACGTGGTGGTGATCGGCTATGACTCTTCCGGCGGCTTTGTCCTCAACGACCCCGGCATCAACCGCGGCGAGGGATACCGCATCTCCTACGACCAGCTGATGCATGCGGTCGACGACCTCGACCAGTTCTATCCCAACCTCAGCATGGGCCGCGTGTTCCTGGTCCTGGCGCCGCCCGCGCCGGCCTAGCCGCCCGCCGCCCGCGCGAAAACCTCGTCCGCAGGGACGACGCGCTCCTGCCGCGTTCCCGGGAAGCTGACGCGGACGCCGGGCCGGCCCGGGCTGCCCAGCTCCCAGCCGCCCTGGTAAAGCTCGGCGGCCCGCCCGAGATCCGTGGCCTGCGCCACGTTGACACCGTCCGTGAACGTGAGGCTCTGGGCGCGCGCGCCCGGATACCCCAGGCGAACGTCGCCGCCGGTCTTGAGGTTGTAGACGTACTCTTCCAGCGAGCCCGTCTCCCCGCTGGTCACCAGCTCGGCGATGCTCGGGAACTTGCCCTGTTTCATCGCCGCCTTCAAATCGGCGCGTGTCGTGCGGTGAGCGGTTCGATCGCGCCGCCTGAGCTCGGTGAGCAGCACGTCACGCTCGCCTCGTAAGCCGGCCAGCTCCTGCTCCAGCGGCCGCATCCGGTCGCGCAGGGCCCCGATACGCAACTCCAGCTCAGGGCCATCGAGGTGAGCGATGTCTTCCGGCACGATCGCAACCTTATCGCTCGTGCGCGGCCTTACGGTTGCGGAAGCCGGCGAACAGGATGACGTCGTACGCGATCTTGAGACCTCCGCCCGCGAAAAACGGCAGGCCGAAGGCGGCCGCGCCGATGGCCACGCCGGCAAGGACCGGCCCGAACGACTGGGCCACGCCACGCACGGCGCCCGTCGTCGCAAGAGCGCCGGCCCGCTCGGCGGCCGGCACGATCGACACGATGTAGGCCTGGCGCGCGGGGACGTCCATCTGCGAAAGCGTGAAACGGGCCAGTAGGATCGCGACGGCCCAGCCGAGATTGGGGGCCAGGGGCACGAGCAGCAGCAGCACGTTGCTCGGGAGGTGCGTGAACACCATCGTTTTGACCAGCCCGATGCGGTTGGCCAACCAACCCGACACCTCGTACGACAGCGACTGCAGGATCGCGACCGCGGCGAACACAGGGCCTAGCGCGGTCGTGCCCGCGCCGAACCTGACGTGCAGCCAGTAGGCGATGACCGCATTCGCGACCAGGCCGCCGCCCAAAGAGTCCAGGGCAAAAAGCGCGGCCAGTCCCGCCAGCGGGCGGAACGAGCCGAACGCCGGCGCGCTGATCGACACTTCGACCCGGGTGCTCATGAGGAGCGGGAGCACCCCCGTGGCGATTCCAATCGCCGCGTAGACGAGGAAGAAGAAATCGGAGGCGGCGGGACCGGACGCCAGCGCGGCGGCGAGCCCGCCGGCCGCGTTGAACAGGCCGCCGATCAGCGAGTATCGCGCGAAGGCGACGTTGCGCCGCCCGGCCGGCACCGTCTCTGCGAGAACGGCCTGCTCGATCGCCGAGAACGGGCCGAGGTCGACGCTGGCCGCGCCGAGCATTCCCGTGATGCCGGCCAGCAGCAGCAACAGCGGTTGGGCGGCGAGCGCCAGGTCGAGCCCGGTGAAGGCCATGAGCAGCCCTGCTCCGGCGAGAGTGAGCCGCCGTCCGAGCCTTGCCGAAAGGGCCGCCGCCCCGACCCCTGACACAGAGGCGGATACCAGCCCGACCCCGAGCGCAAGACCGATCTCGGTGGCCGACAGTCCACGTCGCTCGAGGTGGATGCCGATCAGGACCGCGGCAAAGCCGAATCCAAAAGCCCGCAGACCACGCCCCGCCAGCAACAGCGCCCGGTCCATCGGCGGAAACACTGGCAGAATGTGCCGCCATGGCTCGACCGCGCAAGATCGTGGCGATCGGAGGAGGGTTCGGCTTCTCCCCTCCCGGGTCGGGCCTCGACGCATACATCCTCGAGCTGAGCGGTCGAGACCGTCCCAATGTCCTCTTCCTGCCGACGCCTCAGGGCGATGCGGACACGAACATCGTGGGCTTCTACGAGCGGTTCGCCACTCGCGCCGAGGCGAGCCACCTGAAGCTGTTCGGGGCGCCCGACGAGGCAATGTGGCGACCCCGCCTGCTGGCTCAGGACGTCATCCTGGTCAGCGGCGGCAACACCGCCAACGCGCTCGCCGTCTGGCGCGCACACGGAGTTGACCGGGCGCTCCGTGAAGCGTGGGAGGGCGGCACGGTGATGGGCGGCGCGAGCGCGGGGATGATCTGCTGGTTCGGGTGCTCCGTGACCGACTCCTTCGGTCCGCGGCTCGCGCCCCTGCGGGACGGCCTCGGCTTCCTGCCCGGCAGTGCCTGCCCGCATTACGACAGCGAGGCGTTGCGGCGGCCGCTTTACCGCGAGCTGGTGGCGCAAGGGTTGCCCGGCGGCTACGCCGCGGACGACGGCGTGGGCCTCTATTTCGAGGGGACCGGCTTGCAGGAGGCGGTCACCGAGGTGGACGGCCGGGCCGCCTACCGGGTCGAGATGGTGGACGGCGCAGTGCGCGAGACGAAGATCCCTGCCCGCCTCCTCCCCTAACCGTTTATCAACGTCGAAGTTGAAATACTCGTACACTCAAATCGTGGATTCCAGGCGGGAGACCATCCTCGCTTTTCTGAAGACTCACGGCCGCGCCACTCTCGGCGAGATCGCAGTGCACCTCGAGGTCTCCAAGCAGGCCACGTTGCGCCACCTCGATGGGCTGGAAGCCTCCGGCTTGGCGACGGTCGCCTCGGTGCCCCACGGGCGTGGACGGCCGGAGAACGTCTACCGGCTCACGGCCGCCTCGAGGGAGCACTTCCCCGATGGACACCGCGAGCTGACCGGGGAGCTGGTCGATTTCATGTCGGGCGAGCAGCTCAAAGAGTTCTTCGAGCAACGTGCCGCCCGGCTCGAGGCCGAGTATGCGCCCCAACTCGCGGGACTAGACTTTGAGTCGCGCGTCCGCGAGCTCGCCCGGCTCGCCACCCAGCACGGTCATATGGCCGAGGTGGTCGAGCTGGCGGAAGGTGGGCTCGCCATCCGGCACTGCAACTGTCCCATCCAGGACGTCGCCGCTCGGACCGGCCTTCCGTGCCATAGCGAGCAGGAGATGTACCAGCGTCTGCTTGGCGCCGATGTCATCCGGTCGACGTGGATGGCCGAGTCGGCTAACGACTGCACTTACGAGATGAAGGAGACGAAGGAGAAAGTTGGCTGATTTCGAGATCAAAGACCTGCGCGCCAGCGTCGAAGGCCGGCAGATCCTGAAGGGCGTGACCTTGGGCATCTCCAAAGGTGAGGTTCACGCCGTCATGGGCCCCAACGGCTCCGGTAAGTCGACCCTGTCGCACACGCTGATGGGTCACCCCGGCTACACCGTCGACGGCGGCGCGGTGCTGTTCAAAGGCAGGAACGTCCTCGAGCTGGAGACCGACCAGCGAGCGCGCCTCGGAATGTTCCTCGCGATGCAGTACCCGGTGGTCGTGCCGGGCATCTCGATGACCAACTTCTTGCGCACCGCTCTCAACGCGAAGCGCGGTTACGACGGCAAGGACCGCTCGAAGCAGGTGTCTCCGAAAGAGTTTCGCGCCCTGCTCAAGGACGAGCTCGAAGTCCTGCACATGGACGACTCGTTCCTGCCTCGCTACATCAACGACGGATTCTCCGGCGGCGAGAAGAAGCGCGCCGAAATCCTCCAGATGGCGATCCTCAAGCCGGAGATCGCGATCCTCGACGAGACCGACTCAGGGCTCGACATCGACTCGATCAAGTTCGTCGCCGAAGCGGTGAACCGCATGCGTGGTCCCGAGCTCGGCGTCCTGATCATCACCCATTACACGCGAATCCTGGAATTCATCAAGCCCGACTTCGTGCATGTGCTGGTGGACGGGA
>JBOHUP010000042.1:0-2248 GCA_050734615.1 Candidatus Dormibacteraceae bacterium
GGTCATACCCCGGCTGGCGCTGGGCAGCGGCCTCGACGCAGGCGCGATCTCGCGTATCCCGGAGGTCGTCGAGGCATATCGCCGCGACTCGCTCGTGCACGCCCAAATCTCGAGTCGCACTTACACAGAGCTGCTGGGCGCGCAGCAGCAGATCCTTGCGCGGGCCGGAGAGATCAGGGTTCCATTCCTGATCCTGGCCGGGACCGATGACCGGCTCATCGACCCTCATGGCAGCATCGCGCTGCACGAGAAGGCCCCGAGCGTGAGCGAGCTGCGCCTCCTCGAGGGCAGATACCATGAGCCCTTCAACGACCGCGACAACCAAGAGGTTTTCCTGATGATCTCCGAGTGGCTGCGAAAGTGATCCCTATGGTGCCGGTGCTGGCCTCGCGTCTCAACCTTGACCCGGGGTCGTGGCTGTCATGGATAGTGGTGGGCCTGATCGCAGGCGCGATCGCAGCCCGCGTCGTGGCCGGACGCGGATTCGGATGCATCGCCGACATCGTCGTCGGCGTGGCCGGCGCGATCATCGGCGGCTTTCTTCTGGGCGCCCTGTTTGGCGCGAACGGAACGGTCGGCTTCTGGGGCAGCATCGTTGTCGCGTTCATCGGCGCCGCCGTCTTGCTTGCGGCTTTGAAGCTGCTATCCGGCGGGCGCCTCTGATCTAGGGTTCGCGGCGGCCAACTTCGCGATTTTGTCGATTTCCGCGGCCACGGCGCCCGGCATGAAAAGTGGAATGTCGTGCGGCGTGTCAAACCACTTGATTTCGACGAACGGTGCGATCTCACGGAGTCGGTTGGCGCCGGCGTCAGTCGACCTCGAGATCCTTGCGAAGCTTCGCAAGGCGAGAAGGGCCGCCGCTGGAACGTCGACCGCCGGCCATAGGATGTCGGGCTGAGACTCGTAAAGGCCTTTGAGCAGCTCGAACCTGACTGGACCGGTCAGCGTCAGCACCAGGTGGTCTCCATCTTCGACGATTCGCGCCCGGACGAAGGACTCGAGGTCATCGGCCCAGGCGCCTTCGAAGTCACGTTTGGACTCCTCAACAGCCTCGGCGAATTTCGCGAAGCGAGGAAGTGGCGGTTGCATGATCCGCTGCGCATCTTCCCAACTGAACAAATTGGCGGCGCTCTGCACTGGACCATCGATGAACACCAGGCCAGATGCAATCCCTGCCCTCGTACCGACCAGCTCGAGCGCCACGGTCGCGCCCCAGGAATGACCGACCACCACAGGGGTGTCCAGATTGAGCTCGGAGATGACGAAGGCCGCGTCGTCGACCAGCTCCTTCATCGCGTAGCCGTCGGGCAGAGTCGGCGAATGGGGCTGGCGCCCGGTCAGCCCGTGACCGCGCTGGTCGAGGGCGACCAGCCGCCGGTGCGTCAGGTGCTCCGCGACGCGCTCCCAGTAGCCGGCGTTGGAGCTGAGCCCGTGCAGAAACAGGATCGCGGGCTGAACGACTT
Organism: Candidatus Dormibacteraceae bacterium; assembly: GCA_050734615.1. GTDB lineage: Bacteria > Chloroflexota > Dormibacteria > Dormibacterales > Dormibacteraceae > DASXBJ01. Next base: position 1,464 of record JBOHUP010000042.1, read on the forward strand.
CGGCCTCCGGCGTCCATTCCAGACAGTGCAGGCTGATGCCACTTCGTTCCGCCCAGCTCTCCGTCGGTTGGCGCACGAGACGAAAGCCTAGCCCGCTGCGGCCTTGACCTCGTCACGAGGTGCTTCTTCTTGGGCGACGTTGCGCGCCCGGCGCTTGATCAGCAGCGTGGTGAGCGCTGTGATGGCTAGAACGATGATCGGCACGACGAACGTCCCCTTCATCGCGTCGATGAAGCCGCTGACGAAGACGTCGTGTGCCAGCACGGTGAGTTGATGAGCGGCAGCCGGCGGAATGTTGGCCGGCAGGCTGGCGCCGTTCTCGCCGGTGCCGATTTCAAATCCGTTCGCAGCGACAGAGCTGAACGCCGCGATGAACTGAGCGCGGAAGGCCTCGGGAAGCGCGGCCGCGTGGCTGACCGCCTGGTCATGCAGCGAGGTGGCGAGCCGGTTCTGCAGAATGGCCCCGATCACCGCGCTGCCGATCGCGGCACCAAGCTGGCGGATCGTGTTAAGGACGCCGGATGCCGCGCCTGCGACCCGAGGGGAGACGTTGCGCATCGCAACAGTCGTCATAGGGGCGAAAGTCATGCCCATGCCCGCGCCGGCAATGATCGTCGGGAGCAGGAAGTTGACCCATGTGGAGTCCGGCCCGGCCACAAACGCGAGGGACGCCATGCCGATGGTGAACAGTGAGATCCCAGTCAGGAGGATGTACTTGCCACCGATGCGGTCGGAGAACCGGCCGGCAAACGGGGCGACCACCATCGATGTCAGCGACATAGGGG
>JBOHUP010000043.1:0-4576 GCA_050734615.1 Candidatus Dormibacteraceae bacterium
GGACCGGTCCAAGCGTGTCAAAGAGCTCCTCCTTGCAGTGAAAGCAGCTATCCGGGTGGTTGCGGGCGTAGGCCTCGAGCTCTACCTCACCGGTGCTCACCTCGAGGAGACGGGCGCCGAGCGAGTGGGCCAAAGCGCGCGCCGCTTCCTGCTCGGATTCGGGGTATGCCGGCGAGCTGGCCAGGGCCGCGACTGCTCGCTCGCCGAGCTCGTCGAGGCCGAGCCTCAACAGCAGCGTGGAGTCGACGCCCCCCGAATAAGCGACCAGGACCGAGCCGAGCTCGCGCACGATCCGGCGAGCGGATTCAAGCCGAGTCGCGTCATACCGGTCGAGCTGGATCACTCCAGCCAGAGATTAGCTCGCGCGGGCTTCGGAGGGCTCCATGGCGGGAGTGCCGCACCACGCCTCGTAGTCGATCAGCCCGTTGATGGTCGGGTGCTCCCCGCACAGCGGACACGCCTTGTTCTGGCGGAGCTTCAGCTCGCGGAAACTCATGTCCTCGCCTTCGAACAACAGGTACCGCCCGATCATCGACCGGCCAATGTTCAGCAGGTATTTGATCGTTTCGAACGCCATCATGCTGCCGATGATCCCAGGCAGCACACCGAACACGCCGGCCTCGGCGCAGCTCTGCACCGATCCGGGCGGTGGCGGCTCTGGGAAAAGGCAGCGGTAGCAGCCCGTGCCCTTGGCCGAGTCGAACATGGCCAGGCGCCCTTCGAACCGGAGGATGCTGCCGTGCATCAGTGGCTTGGCAAGGAAGTGGGCCGCGTCGTTGGCCAGGTAGCGGGTCGGGAAGTTGTCGGTGCCATCGACGATGATGTCGTAGGGCTTGAAGATCCTGGTCGCGGTCTCTGAGTTGAGGTGTTCGTTGATGGGCACGACCTCGACATCCTGGTTGAGATTTCGAAGCGTCTCCGCCGCCGACTCGACCTTCGGCTTGCCGATGTCGTCATGACCGTGGAGCAGCTGGCGCTGCAGATTGGAGGCGTCCACCACGTCGAAGTCAACGATTCCGATCTTGCCGACCCCGGCCGCCGCCAGGTACATGGAGGCGGGAGAGCCGAGGCCGCCGGCGCCCAAGAGAAGGACGCTCGAGGCAAGGAGCTTGCGCTGGCCCGCACCGCCGACTTCCGGCAGGATGAGGTGACGCGCGTAGCGCGCGACCTGGTCGGGAGTGAAACCGCGGGACAAAGCCATCTCAAATGACTATACCCAGGGTGGTTTACCGCTTATTCCTATAGTGGGAGGTCGCCATGGAAACCGAATACCTCGACGAAGAGCAGGTCATCGCCCTCTACAACAAGGTCCGGACGGGCAAGAAGACCTGGCCGGTGGGGATCTGGAGCTCGCCGGCAGCCCTTCAGTACGCGGTCACCGTGTTCGACTACTGGATTCACAACGTCATGGGCTGGAAGGGCTGGCCTGACGCCCGCGGCAAGGTCACTCCGGCCGTGCTCGAAGAGCATCGCCTGGCCGATCTTGTGGAGAGCGTCTTCGTCCCGGAGTTCGGGGACGACTGGCTCGACTTCGAGGTCGTCCTCAACGAGAGCATGAGGCTGTCCGAGGACGAGGCGTGGGCGCCGGATGTCGCCGACCGCCAGGAGCGCGTGGAAGCAGCTTTCGAGCATGCCTTCGAACAGCTGATCGGGTCGCCCAAGCAGCAGCCGAAGCTCCTGCCGACGTACCACCGGTTCCGCAACCACCTCCTCCGAATGTGGAGCGCGTTCCAGGAGGCCCAGGCCGAGCACGACAAGGCCGAGCGCGAGTCGGCCGAGCGCTTCTGGGCGCACCTGCGTCTGGTGCGCAGCACCCGCGCCCAGGCGGCCGAGGCATGGTCCATCGTCAACGTCGACGACGAACGCCGCGGCGAGGTGACCATGATGTGGGGCGAGCCGCACCCTTACTGCGTCGTGGTCCTCGACGACGACATCGAGGTCGGTGGCTGGGAGCAGGTGATCTACCGCCTCGAACAGGAGATCCTGGTCGAGGAGCCGGGCGTGGTCAGCTACGCGGTCTGGCACAAGGGATTCGTGGGCGAGTACTACCGGTGCGCCGATTGCGGCGAGCTGCACAGCCAGTTCGACGAAGATGCCGGCAACGAGCTGCGCCTGGACGACCTGGACACCCCCGAAGAGCGCTGAACACCGCTTCCCCGCTCGCCGCGACGGTGGCCGAAGAGGGCCGATTGCGGAGGGTACGCCCGTCAGACGACCGTCACCGTGAAATTCTTCCCCTCCCAGCCCGACACGTAGTGGGCCGTCCACGAGAACTCGGTCCCTGGCGCAAGACGGTGACAAGGGATCTCGGCGATCCATACCCCCAGCGTCGTGTCCGTCGCCTCGATCTCCGCGAACGTCTTCCACTCGTCGAAGGTGAAATGCACGGCGCCGGGCCGCGGCAACTGGACGCGGAGCCGCCGGCCGGCTGTGATCCTGGTGATCTGATGGCGGTGGGACCAAACGAACGCCGGCGCCGACGGCGGCACCTCGGTGTACCGACGGCGCGCGGGAACCACGATGTCGGGAAAGCCGGCCAGCGCGATGGTCGTGAGCAGTTCGAGATACTCTGCGTGCGCCCAGCCGAGCGGGCTCGCCGAGCCGTTGGGGCGGCCGAGCTGCAGCCCGCGGCTCGGGATGTCGGCCGCGTCCCACAGCTGCTCCGGCAGCATGAGGCTCTGACCGGCGAAACCTTCGAGGGTCCTCACCAGCTCGGCGGCCGGCAGCCCCATCGAGAAGAAGTGCCGCGCCCGCTCGCCGGTCAGCACGGGCCAAGCGCGTCCGCGCCCGGTCCCGTCCCATGGCGACCCGTCGTCGTGCTCGCCGTACTGGTCGCCCACATAGCGGCGCCAGCTGGGACCAGAGGGCAGGCTCGCCTTCAAAGTGCCATCAACCGCTTGCAGGCTGCGCATGATGCGCTCGTCTTTGGGCCGTCGCAGGCCGTAACGGACGAGCTCCAGGAACTCCGGTGCGATGGCGCCGCCGGATGGGCGCTTATCGGGGTCGTTGGACAGCCGGACGTACTGTCCCGAAGGGGTCGTGCACCAGGCCTCGACCCGGTCGTTCCAGTAATCCGCAACCGCGCGAAGGTGGCTTGCCGCGACGTGCTCGCCGGCGTCGCCCGCGAACTCAGCGGCAACGATGAGCGCTGCGATGCACGCGGCCAGGGTCGAGGGTGACAGACCGCCGAGGTCCTCCCATCGGTCAAGCTGCGTCATCGGGCCCTCGCGGATCAGGAACTGAGCGGCGGGGCGCACCATGACCGGAAACGGGTCGTGGTCGAGGCTTCCGGCAACACCGAGGCGCCAGGCCAGCAGGATCGGCAACGCCACCTGGTCGAGCTCTGTCGAAGTCCAGTGCGGGGTGCCGTCAAGCTTCCAGTTCTGGTACCAGCCTCCGTCGGATCGCTGGTGCTTTTCGAGGTGCCGGAAGGCGCGTAGGGCCGCGGCGGTGTCGCCGGTGTCCAGCAACGCCGTGGCGATACGGCACAGGTCGCGCGGCCAGACGAGGTGGTAGACGTGGTTGCCGTCGCGGTTGGTCTCGCCCCATGGGGCCGCCGGCGATGCGATGAAGGCGCCCGCATACGACTTGTCCTCGAGAGAGCGAAGAACCGACATCGACGCGCGCGCGAGCATGCCTTCATCTCCGCTGACCTTGGCGAGGGCCGGCGGCATGTCGAGGTGCGGGCGCCATGCCCGCTCGAATTCCTGGCGCACGGCGCCTGCGCCCTTCTGTAGGGTCTGCCGCGCAATGTCCTCGGCATCCGCCCGCGAGTGTGCGAAACCGATGGCGATCTGAAAGGCACCGGCGCGGATTCCGATCTCGGCGCCCACGGCCACGTTCCCAGGACCGGCGCTGTCGTAGGGGCTGGTGAGGTATCCATCGCCATCGTTGAGGTCGATCTGCAGGTCGGAGGTCTGGAAGTAGCCCACAGTGCACCGGCTGAACGGTCCGACGATGCAGATCCACACGTCCTGCTGCCTCATCAGCAGCGCCGGTGGATGGGTGTCGATGACGCTTCCGTAGTTGCCTTCGGTATCAGGCTGGCGATGCGCGGAAGCCTGAAGGTAGAGACGCACGTCAGGCAGCTCAGGGCTGAACTTGGCCGCGATGAGCAGCGCGTTCTCTTCCGGATCGGAGAAGAACTCCTTGGTCAGCCGGTACTCGTGATGGGTCGTGTCGACTGTGAACGCAGGGACGCCAGGGCTGAGCCAGCTGATGTTGTGCTGCCCGTCTCGGCTGTCGTCGACCGGGGGCGCTCCGCCGGCCGACGCAAAGAAGCGGAGCTCGTGCAGCACGACACGGTCTAGAACCGGAAAGAAGACCTCGCTGAGAGCGCCGTCGGCGAGCGTGTACCAGATCTTGCTTCTGGTGGTGGGCGCCGTGCCGAACGCCATCTTGCGGCCCGGACCCCACATCGGGGGCGCGCCTGGTCCTCCTGGAGCCTCCATCGGGCACTAAGTATGGTGAGGAGCCGAGTCAGAATAGAATCGAACGACGCCCGGACTCCTTGGGGAGGTGGCTGAGTGGCCGAAAGCACCCGCCTGCTAAGCGGGTAGGGGGTGTAAAGCTCCCT
>JBOHUP010000044.1:0-2900 GCA_050734615.1 Candidatus Dormibacteraceae bacterium
ATATAAATGAGTCGCGAAGAAGAGATCCGCGCTGAACTGTTCGATCACACGCTGAACGGCCACGCGCCGGAGGTCAAGGCGCTCACCGAAGAAGGCCTGAAGCTGGGCATGGACCCGATGGACATCCTCTTCAAAGCCCTCATCCCGTCCCTCGAAGAGGTCGGGCGCCGGTTTGAGAAAGGCGATTTCTTCGTCCCCGAGATGCTGATTGCCGCGCGCGCGATGCAGGGTGCGCTGGTGATCCTGCGGCCGCTGATCGCCGAGACCGGGGCCGAGCCGGTCGGGCGCTACGTGATCGGCACCGTCAAGGGCGACATACACGACATCGGCAAGAACCTCTGCGTGATCATGCTGGAAGGAGCGGGCTTCGAGGTCATGGACCTTGGGGTCAACACTCCCCCGGAGAAGTTCGTCGACGCCGTCCTGGAGTTCAAGCCACACGTCGTCGGTTTCTCCGCGTTCCTCACCACCACGATGCCGATGTTCAAAGTCAACATCGACGCGCTGACCAGAGCCGGGCTGCGAGACAAGGTGCATGTCGCCGTGGGCGGCGCCCCGGTGACCGAGGAGTACGCCAAGCACGTTGGCGCCGACAGCTATGCACCAGATGCTTCCATGGCGACCCGGATGGCCAAAGAGATCGTCGGCGCTGCCGGTGGCGGTTCGGCTGCGCTTGAGCAGGCCGTCAAGCTGATCGACGAGACCCTGCGCAAGGGATAGGCCCATGGAAACGCGCTTGAGCTCGCGCGGCCGCGAGGTCGTGGTCTCCGGCGACCGGCCATTCGTCATCATCGGCGAACGCATCAACCCCACGGGTCGCAGGGTCCTCGCCGCCGAGATGAAGAGCGGCGTGATGGATCGCGTGCGCGCGGATGCGATCGCGCAGGCGGCGGCGGGCGCTCACATGCTCGACGTCAACGCCGGCATACCCGCGGCGGACGAGCCGGCGCTGCTGGTGGCGGCCATCAAGGCGGTCTCAGAGGTGAGCGACCTCCCCATCTGCATCGACTCGTCGATCATCGAGGCGCTCGAGGCGGCGCTTGCAGCTTATGAAGGCAAGGCGCTGGTCAACTCCGTGACAGCGGAGGAAGAGCGCATGGAGCGCATCCTGCCGCTGGTCAAGAAATACGGTGCGGCGGTTATCGGGATGGCCAACGACGAGACCGGGATCACGATGATCCCGCAGGAACGCGTGGCGCTGGCTCGGCGAATCATCGATCGCGCCGCTGACCACGGCATCCCGCAGGAGGACGTCATCATCGACCCGATCGCGATGACCGTGGCCGCCGATCCGACGTGCGGCGTCATCACGCTCGAGACGATGCGGCTCATCCGAGACCAGCTCGGCAACAACATGACCTGCGGCGCATCGAACGTCTCTTTCGGGCTGCCCGACCGAGCCACGGTCAACGCCGCGTTTCTGCCGCTCGCCATGCACTCCGGCCTCACTTGCGCGATCACCAATCCGCTCGTGCCGGAGGTGCGTCGGGCGGTCCTGGCGGGCGACCTCCTGCTCGGTCACGACGAGTACGCGATGAAATGGATCGCGAGCTATCGCGCGCAGATCGCGGCTCAAGCCTCAGGCGCATGATCCAGCGCAAGCTCGAGGTCCGGTACCTGCCATTCGACCGCACGACGCGAGTGCCGACCGGCACCACGCTTTTCAGCGCCGCGCACTGGATCGGCCTGCCCATCGACTCGACTTGCGGCGGACGCGGCACGTGCGGCAAATGCAAGGTTCGCGTGGTCCAGGGCTGCCCCGACGCGGAGACGGCCGATCACCGGCAGCTTCGCCCGATGGAGATCGCCGACGGCTGGCGGCTCTCGTGCCAGGCGCGCGTCTACGAAGACACGACCTGCGAGGTGCCTCAGCTGCTCCGCGTGCCGAAAGCGGCGACGATGGGCTTGGGCCGCCTGGTCATCCTCGACCCCAACGTGCGCAAGGTCTACCTGGAGCTCGCCGAGCCGACGCTGGACGATCAGCGCAGCGATGTCGCCCGTCTGCGAGACGCGCTGACCGTCGAGGGCCACGACATGATCGCCGGCGTGGCCGTCTTGCGAACTTTGCCTCGCGTCGTACGCGCGGCCGAGTTCCGCGTCACCGCGGTGCTCGCGGGGGAGCACCTCGTCGCGCTGGAGGCGGGGGACACGACGGCCGAATGCTTTGGGGTGGCGTTCGACGTCGGCACGACAACCCTGGTCGGCACGCTGATGAACCTGCGCACGGGCATGGCCGCGTCGGTCCTCTCGACTCTCAACGGTCAGGCACCCTTCGGGGCCGACGTCATCTCGCGCATCAGCCACGGCATGAACGGACCCGACTCCGTGATCGAGCTGCAGGCTGCGGTGATCACCACCATGAACTCGGTCCTCGCCGAGCTCTATCGCGAAACCGGGGTGTCGGCGGCACAAACGTACGAAGCCGTCGTCGTGGGCAACGTCACGATGCTCCACCTGCTTTTCGGCATCGACCCGACGCCGCTGGCGGTGATGCCTTTTACGCCGGCGTTCATGGAGCCGCTCAGCGTCGTCTCCAGCGAGGTCGGTTTGCACATCCACCCGCAGGGTTACATCCAGACCCTACCCGCGCTCGGCGCTTACGTCGGCGCGGATATCGTGGCCGGCGTGCTGGCGACGAGCGTCGTGCGCGAAGACAAGATGCGTGTCTTCGTCGACGTCGGGACCAACGGTGAGATCGTCCTGGGCAGCGGCCAGCGGGCGCTCGCCACGGCGGCCCCGGCAGGGCCGGCTTTCGAGGGCAGCCAGATCCGCTGCGGCATGCGCGCGACGGATGGCGCGATAGAGGGCGTCCAGCTGGGCGACACGGTCGAGCTGCAGGTGATCGGAGGCGACTTGCGCCCCGAGGGGATCTGCGGCTCGGGCCTCGTCGACGCCGTGGC
>JBOHUP010000045.1:0-9313 GCA_050734615.1 Candidatus Dormibacteraceae bacterium
GCGCCACGGTGGGCAGCGTTGAGAAGGTGAACGCGAGGGGACGGCCGGAGTAAATCCGGCCTACAGGCAACCTGAAGCACGGGTGAGGCAGGCCTCCCCCGTGGAACCCCCTCCGAGAAGCGCCACGGGGGGCAGCGTTGGGAAGGTGAACGCGAGGGACGGCCGGAGTAAATCCGGCCTACAGGCAACCTGAAGCACGGGTGAGGCAGGCCTCCCCCGTGGAACCCATCAGAGAAGCGCCACGGGTCGGCGTGGGAAGGTGACCGCCAGGGACGGACCGAATAAGCTCCGACCTGCAGCCAAGGCAACCTCTTCTTCTAAGCTCGCTGGCGTCGAGCGACGGCTGCGGCCAGCGCCCGCTGCACGTTGTCGACCATCCTGGTGACGCGGCGTTTCAACCCCCACCAGGCCGGCGGGTCGGGTGGGATCGGCTCGCCGATCGTGACATCGATTCGCGCGAATGGGCGCAGGACTGCGGTCCCGCGCACGCCCACCGGACAGATCGGCACGCCCGCGTTGAGCGCGAAAAATCCGATGCCCGCCTTCAACGGACGCAGCGCACGGCCACGCGAGTAGCGGCCCTCGGGGAACATCAACACCACACCGCCCCGGTCGAGGATCTGGTAGACGGTCCGGAGGCCGGCTTCGTCCAGCTCCCCCCGCTGCGGGGAGATCGGAAAGACCCCGATCAGGGGCAGGAGCCTTCGCTTCCATGCCCGGTTGAAAACCGTCTCCCTTTTGGCCATGGTGTAGATGACGGGCGACTCCCGAAAGAACGGGATGATGAACGCAGGGTCGAACCAAGCCTGGTGGTTGGCCGCGATTATGTAAGGCGGTCTCGGGATGTTCTCCAGTCCGGTGACCGTAACCCGGAAGAAGGCGAGCACGAGCCGGCGAACGATTCGGCGCACGATTCGGTAAAGCCTCGGCGGCGCCACAGGCTCGGGATGGACGAGCGGATCCAGAGGGCCGCCGACGAGAGCGCGGTACTCGGGGCTTGTGTACCGAGGTTCAGGCGGCAAGAAAGGCGTTGAGGACGCGGTTGAACTCCTCTGGCCGTTCTGCCTGTGGCGTGTGGCCGGCACCTTCGATCACCGTCAGCCGCGAGCCGTCGATCAGCGCATGCGCGCGAGTCGCGTGGAGCACCGGAAACAGAGGGTCGTCAGCTCCCCAGATGAGCTGCACGGGCATGTCCAGCTCACCCAGTCTCTTCGTCAGGTCGTACTCCTCCCCCATAAGGGCGCGGGGCGTGACCAGCGAGCGAACCGTCGCCAGGTAGGCGTTGTGGTAGCCGTCCGCCGAGTAAAGCTCGCGCAGGTGACCGAGATACGTGTCGTCCATCGTGCGATTGACGTCGGAGCTCGAGCCAATGTAGCGTGCCGCGACCCGGCGAACGACGTGGGGCGGAGCCCAATGCAGCGCGTCCCGGGCGACTCTCATCATCGCTTCGCCAACCCGGGGAATCGTGACCAGGCCGTAGGTGACGCGAAGGTTGGGCCGGCCAAGTCCGAGCGAGTTGATCAAGACGAGCTTGCGTACTAGCTTGGGGCGCTGCAGGGCCAGCTCGAGCGCGATACGACCTCCGAGAGATGCCCCCACCACCGCGGCCGAGCGCAGCCCTCGACCTTCCATGTAGCGCTCGAGGAAGCGAGTGAAGTATGGGATGCCGTAACGGGCCCGAGGCTTCTCCGTCCTTCCGAAACCTGGTAGATCGGGCGCGTAGACGCGGTGGTGCGCCGCCGCGCGTTCCAGGTTGAAACGCCACTCGATGTACCCGGAAGACCCCAGGCCATGGACGAACACGACAGGTGAGCCCCGTCCGCCGTGCATGTGATGGACGCGCAGCGATCCCATCTCGAGCCACCCCGAATGAAGCGTCTTCGGCGGTGGCCGGCGCGGGAAATCGATCACCCGGGAAGATTACGTGCGGGCACGTGAAGGCCCGTGATCCTGGACCCGGACTTGAACGTCGTGGTCCTGCTGCCCTTGATCACGGTGACCGCGCCTGGGCCCGCCGCCCGCCATCCGTCTTCGTCCCAGATCGCGGCGCTGCGCTCGTCGATCCCCAGAAGCGTGGCCTCGGGAAGCTCTCTGCGCGCGGACTCGACCCATTTGTGGCCGAAGGTCTCGAAATGAGGGAGCACCGCGGTGTCGGGGACGACACCGAGCGCATCGGTCGGCCTCCGATTGAAACGGTTCGGCCAGCTGGCGCGCACCAGCGTATGGCTGCACAGCGCCATCGCGCCGGCAGAGGAGCCCGCCAGCGCGGCGCCGCCGCGCCACGCTTCGAAGATTGCGTTCCACACACGCGAAGACCGCAGGACCTGCACCACCAGACCGGGGTCGCCGCCGACCAGATAGAAAAGGCCCCCGTTCGTGGCCAGCTCGGCGAGCGGCTTCGAGTTGGCGTCCGTCCGCTTCAGAACCGGCAACTCGACGAGGTCGAGCCCGAGCTGCTTGAACCAGGTGGTCGCGTGGGCGACCGATCCGCTCGGGTCCTGGCGGGCGGCGGCGGTGGGCACCACGTAAGCAGGCCCGGAGCGAGCGGCGGCCACCAGCACGCGGTCCTGTTCCTCGTTCCCCATATGGAACTCATCCCCACCCACCAACGCGAGCGTCCCCGGCACGCCCGTAGCATATGGCGGTGTCTGAACCCGCCGCCGTCCGCGTGAGGATCGCACCCAGCCCGACCGGTTTCGCGCACCTGGGCACGGCGAGCACCGCGCTCTACAACCTTCTTTTCTCTCGGAAGCAGTGCGGCACGTTCGTGCTGCGAGTCGACGACACCGACATGGAGCGCAACCGGCCCGAGTACGAGCTCCTCATCTACGAGAGCCTGCGCTGGCTGGGCCTGGATTGGGACGAGGGCCCCGACAAAGGTGGGCCCGACGCGCCGTACCGGCAGTCAGAGCGGCTCGACCTCTACAAGCAGCACGCGGTCCGACTGCTCAACGAAGGCAGCGCCTACAAGTGCTGGTGCACACGAGAAGAGCTCGACGCCGAACGCAAGCAGGCTCAGGTGGAAAAGCGGGCTTACAAGTATTCGCGGCGCTGCCTCGTCAATCCGCCCACGGACCGGACCGAGTTCACGGTTCGCTTCAAAGTCCCGGGTGGCGAGATCACCTTCACCGACATGATCCGCGGGGAGATGAGGTTCGACGCCGAGCTGATGGGCGACTTCATCATCGTGAAGTCAGATGGCTACCCGACCTACCAGTTCGCCAGCCCGGTGGACGATGCCGTGATGAAGATCAGCCACGTGATTCGCGGCGAAGAGCATCTCTCCAACACCCCGTACCATCTCCTGGTCATCGACGCGCTCGGTTACCCACGACCTGTCGCATTCGCACACATGCCGCTGATCCTCGCCAAGGACGGCGCCAAGATGTCCAAGCGCAAGCACCCCGAGACGAACCTCGCCCTGTATCGCGAGCAGGGCTATCTCTCGGAGGCACTCATCAACTACCTGGCGCTTCTCGGCTGGAACCCGGGCACCTCACAGGAGATCTTTTCGTTCGACGAGCTGGTCAGAGTCTTCTCATTCGATCGGGTGCAGCACGCAGGCGCCCGCTTCGATTGGGAAAAGCTCAACTGGATCAACGGCGAGTACATCCGCAGCCTGGACGACAAGGAGCTGGCCGGTAGATTGCAGCCGTTTCTGCCCGAGCTGGACCTGGCCCAGATCGGGCGCGCGGTCCCCGCGTTGAAGACCCGCCTCCCCAAGCTCGCAGCCGCCAGGGACTACCTCGATTACCTGTGGACGGATCCGCTGCCGCCCCAGCTCAACCCCGAAACCGCGGAGCGCGTCCGCTCCGCCGTGAACTCGCTCAAGGACGTCGATTGGGAGCCCGATGCGATCGAGGCCGCACTGGAACGCGAGGTCGAAACGTCCGGCGTCGGCAAGGGGAAGTTCTATACGCCGCTGCGCGATGCGCTCACAGGCAAGAAGGTCTCTCTGCCCATCCACTACACGCTGGCCCTGCTCCCGAGAGACGTCGCTCTCGCTCGCCTGATGAAAGCCGCGGGCGAAAAGTCATGACGCCACTCACGATCGTCATCAACCTCGACCCGAACATCGTCAAGCTCGGGCCATTCCTCATCACCTGGCACGGGGTCTTCGCGGTGCTCGGCATCATCGCCGCCGCCCGGCTCGGGTTCTGGCTCCTGGACAAAGAAGGCGTCGAGATCCGTGGGGGTGGCGACGGCCTCGCGTGGATGGTGGTGCTGGGCCTGGTCGGCGCCCGCCTTCTTTATGTTTGGGAGAACTACAGGCTGTTTCAAAACGGCCAGCAGCTCCGCATCTTCGCCGTGACAGAGGGCGGCATCAGCCAGTGGGGCGGCCTGTTCGGCGCCATGATCGGCGCATACATTTGGGCTCGGCGCGCGAAGTTCTCCTTCTTGAAGGTGATCGACGCGGGCGGACCGGCCGCGATGATCGGTCTTGCCATCGGCCGCATCGGAGACGTGATCAACGGAGAGCATCACGGATCGCCCACCAACCTTCCGTGGGGCGTCGAATACGTCAATGCGAGCACGCTGGGGCAACCCGGCGTCGTCGTCCATCCCGAGGTCGCGTACGAGATGGTCCTCACGCTGTTCCTGATCGCAGCGATCCTGCCCTTTCACCAGCGGCTCAAGGCGAGGCTGCCGGATGGCGTGGTCGGCCTGATTTACCTCGGCCTATACGCGGCGGGCCGGTTCTTCCTGAGCTACCTACGCCTCGACCCCGCCGTCTTCATCGGCCTGCGACAGGCGCAGCTGGCGTCGGCGCTGATGGTCCTGATCGCCCTGGTCGCGACGCCGATCCTCATCCGCCGCGCGAAAACGCGGCGGGCCGAGAAGGTCACCGCGACGGAGTCTCAGCCACCAAGCGCGTGAGCCTCCTCGCCAGCGCCGGAGCCTCGGGGTCGTGCTTGAAGTACACATGCACGTCCCGATTGGTCGCCAGCGCCGACCTCACCTCGGCAATCCACGGCCGCAGCGAGGCCGCGGTGTATCCGCGCCTGAGCCGTAAGTAGGCGATCGAGCCCAGGTCGACACGCGGCGCACGCGGCCATTTCTCTTCGTCCGTGACGACCAGCGCGCCCATGTGGTCGCCGATGACTCTGTACACGTCATCGTGAAACCAGGACACGTCGCGAAACTCGACCGCGGCCGGCCGCCCCAGGGCGCGCAGCAGCGAATCGAGCAGCTGGACGTCGAGCTTGCGCGCCGGCGGGAACTGGAGCAGCACCGGGCCCAGTCGCTCGCCCAGCGAAGCGATGCGCTGGCTGAAGATCCGTGCGAGCCCAACGCGGTCGAATGCGTCCGCCGAATACGTCAGGCCACGGTTGGCTTTCATGCAGAAACGGAAGTCGCTGGACGTTTCGGTCGCCCACTTCGCCAGCGTCGTCTCTGGCGGCGTGCGATAAAAGCTGCCGTTGAGCTCTACACCGCCGAGCTGCTGCGAGTAGAAATCGAGCATCTTCGCTCCCGACAGGGTCGCGGGATAGAACTTTCCCTTCCAGCTCGCGTAGCTGAAGCCAGACGTTCCCGCGTAGAGCGTTTTAGGCGACCCCGACGGGTTGGTTGCCGCGCATCACGCGTTCATGAAGCTGGCCGCAGGCGGCATCGGCCTCGCGACCGCGTGTGTCGCGCACTGTGACGTTGAGGCTCTGCGCCTCGACCATCTCTTTGAAAGCCTTGATCGACGCACGCAGCGGCGCGCGAAACGGCGTGTCCTCGACGGGGTTGAATGGGATGAGATTGACGTGCGCCAGCTTGCGCCTCAATAGTGCACCCAGCTCCATGGCGTCGCGCTGCGTGTCGTTGACCCCGGCAAGCAAGACCCATTCATAGCTGACCCTTCTACCCGTTTTCTCGGCAAACGCCTGCGACGCATCGACCAGGTCCCGCACCGGGTACTTCCTGTTGATCGGCACCAACACGTCGCGTAGCTCGTCACGCGCGGCGTGCAGCGAGATCGCCAGGGTTACAGGCAATCCTTCTTTGCCGAGCTGCTCGATGCGCGGGATGAGTCCGCTCGTCGACACGACGATGCGCCGCGGGCTGATGCCCAGCAGCTCGGGGTCCGCGATCCGGCGCACCGAGTCGACGACCTCGCGGTAGTTCGCCATCGGCTCACCCATTCCCATGAACACGACGTGCGAAAGGCGCCTGCCCTCGTTGGCCAGCAGCCTGGCCGAATCAACGGCCTGTTCGGTGATCTCGTGCGCCTTCAGGTTGCGGCCGAACGGAAACTTGCCAGTGGCGCAGAAGGGGCAGCCGATCGGGCAGCCGGCCTGCGACGAGATGCACAGCGTGGAGCGGTCCGCATACCTCATGACGACGGCCTCCACCGAGTGGCCGCCGTCGAGCTCGAACAAGGTCTTGGTCGTGAGGCTGCGATCCGCGTCGGACACCACGACCGGCTTGAGCGACGTGATGCGGAAGTCGCGGCCCAGCGCGACCCGCAGGTCCTTCGGCAGGTCGTGCATGGCCTCGAACGAGACGGCACCACGCACCAGCCAGCCCCAGACCTGGCGGCGCCGGTAGGTCGGAGCGCCATTCGCCACGAGCCACGCCTCGAGCTCGCCTGCGGATAGCGAGAGCAGCGGTGGACGGTGATCGATCACGCCGCTCACGATACGGACGCTTCGTAGATCTCTTGACCCGCGGTATGCCGAGCGCTCAGCGCGCCGTCGTCCGCCAGCTTGCGCAGGTGCGCGCGCAGAGTCATCTCGGCCGCCGCCATCAGCCTGTCGTCGAGGTCGCCGTACACGCGTCTCGTCAGCTCGGCCGCAGTCCCAGCCCCGCGCCTGACCTCCGCGAGGATCTGCGCTTCACGTTCCAGGCGGTGGTGCGTGTATTCGGCGATCTTGCCTTTCGCGTCGGTCACCGGGTCCCAGTGGCCGGGAAACAGGAGCCTTGGCTCGAGTCGGGCAAGGCGTTCGAGAGAGTGCAGATAGTCGGCGACATTGCCCTCGGGATACGTGACCATCGAGCTGCCCTGGCCGAGGATCAAGTCGCCCGTGAAGACCGCGCCGTCCTCTGGGATCAAGAAGGACAGGTGGTCCGCGCTGTGGCCGGGGGTGTGAAGCGTGATGAGCTTGAGCGTTCCCACGTTGACCGCGTCGCCGTCGCTCAGCTCCGGGAAACGCAGCACCGAAGCGTGATGCGGACGTGCGAAACGCTCGGCGAGAGGTAGGTGGTCTGGGTGCGAGTGGGTCACCAGGACGACGCCGACCGTGGCATCGCCGAGCCGCCGGTTGAGCGCCGCCAGGTGCGCGTCGTCGTCGGGTCCAGGATCGATGACCGCGACCACAGGCCCTGCCCCGACGATCCACGTGTTGGTCCCCGGACCTGTGTAGGGACCCGGGTTCGGCGCCACGACGCGGGAGACCGCCGTCAACGAGGTTGGTATGCCGGGAGGTAGATGTCGGCTCCGCTTTCCCTCACGTCGAGCCAACCGTCCAGGTGCGTGTCGACGATCAGGCGCACGAGGGGCTCACCCATCTCCGGCACCGCCAGCGGCGTGCGCTCACCGGTCGAAGAGATGTGGATGCGCCACCACGAGCCGACAGGTTCGGCGTCGACGTCCAGCGAGTCGCCCTCGAGCCAGTCTCGCGCACGGGCGAAGGCCTCGACCAGCATCGGCTCGGACCCGACCACAGCCGCGCCTGCGGGCAGCTTGCGGGCCGCCGCCGGCAGGGCGAGGTTGAGCACTGCTCCGAGCACTACACCTCGCGCACGGTCCTTGGGTTCCATCGCGGCGGCTTCGAGGGCCGCCGCCCTGCGGCCAACCTCCTGCGCCTGCTCGAAGACACCCTCGAGGAGCTCCGTGCGGCCGAAAGCGGCCTGTCGGGCCGACTCCTGGAGCGCGAGCACAGACGACCTCAGCTTGTGACCGAGGCGGCTGAGCAGATAGTCGCGCCGCTCCGTCACGAGCTGCTGGCCGAGCTCTGCGCACTTGTGCGCCTGGCCGAGGCCCGCGTGGCCGGCCCAACCGACGAGGCGGCCGTTCAACACCAGCGCCTCCCACGGGCCACCCGGCGGGGGAAACGCGGCGTCGGCGGGGCCATGGCGGAGGCGGTCGGGCAGCGATTCCAGGCCGCCGCCCACCCTCACCCAAACAGTCTCGGCGGCGCTCATAAGAGGCCTAACGCTAAACCAGGCTCTTCACTCGCGCTGGAACGGTGAACTTGAACGTGGTGCCACGCCGGTCGCTCGACTCGACCCAGATCTGGCCGCCGAAGGACCGCTCGACCACGAGGCGGCACAGGTACAGCCCGAGTCCGAGCCCGCCCTGCGAACGGTTGCGTCCGGCCGGCCCTGTTTTCTCGAAAAGCGTGTCGAGGCCCGCCGGAGGCAGGCCCTGGCCGCGATCGGTCACCGTGACCTCCAGCCACCCGCGCTGGGCGGCCCTAGCCTCGACCAGCACCGGACCTGGCGTGTACTCGAGCGCGTTGCCGATCAGGTTGGTGAGCACCTGCGCGAGGTGCGCAGCCTCGCAGAAGGCGGGCGCCAAGCCCTGGGGAAGGCGAACCTCCACCGCCGCCGATCTCTCGGGATAGCGGTGCAGCAGCACGCCCATCACCGCGTCGACGGCCGGCCCGAGCTCGACCCGGTCGGGATTCGGCTCGAAATGCCTGGTCTCGAGCTTGGCGATGATCAGCTGGCTTTCGACCAGGCTGAGCAACCTGTCAGACGACTCGTAAGCCTCTTGCAGCAGCTCGCGCCTGCCGCCGGCGGAAATGCTGGAGTCCCACTGCATGATCCCGGCCAGAGTGTTCTTCATCGCCGCCGCGGGGCTGCGGACCTCGTGGCCGATCGCGCGCAGCATGAGGTCCTTGGCCTCGAGGGCCAGGCTCTGCGCGGTCACGTCCTCGTGCAGTGTGAGGATGCCCGCGGGCTCACCTTCCAGCCCGGGGATGACGACACGCCGGACGTGGATCGTGCGGTCGGGATTGCGCATGCGCAGCTCCAGGGATCCGTCCGAATCCCCCTCCTCGGTAGGCAGCGCGCCGGCGGCGGCGTAGATCTCGTCGGGCTTGCGGCCTGGCATCTCGGCCGCCTGGAGGTTGTAGATCGATTCGACCTCCGGGTTCGCGTAGACGATCCGTCCGGCCGCGTCTTCGAGCATGACCCCGACCGGCGAGTGGCGAAGGATCGCGTTCATCATCCGGCGCTCACGATCCAGGGCGTCGACGAGCTCGAGCTGGCCGACCAGAACCGCGGCCTGGCCGGCCAGCACCCCGGCGAGCCTTCTGGTCTCCGCGCCACCCCCGGTCATTCGCGCCACCAGCAGCCCGACCAGCCGCCCTTCCACCTGGAT
>JBOHUP010000046.1:0-2055 GCA_050734615.1 Candidatus Dormibacteraceae bacterium
CATCAGCTGGCCGCGGGATTCTTATCCGATTCACCTTGGCTTCTACGGTGACGGCAATCTCATCCACGCCTTCGCGGGCGCGCTCCAGACGGCCCCGCACCATCCAGTCCAAGCGCCTCGCGATCGCGCGGCCGATGAACGCCGCCGGGGGTTCGTAGGCGATGCGCAGCTCGATGCGGACTCCGTTCCCGACCTCGGTGAAGGTGAACCCGCCCTTTTGCTTGATCAAGCCGGACTCCGATGCCCATGCGATCTCATGCGGGGACGACCAACGGTTCAGTCGGAGAACGTTTTTGAGCGGAAATCCAAAAGCGGCCATCTCGACGTCGTAGCGGGCGCCGACTCCTTTGGCCTTGTTCCCGATCGGTTCCCATTTGCTCACCCCGTCCAGGACGCCGGCGACGTGCCGGTAGTCGGCAAAGTAATCGAATGCCCGCTTGGGCGAACACTTCACCGTGACAGCAGCCGAGAACTCGTTCCATGCCACACCCCCAAGATATTGGTTGCGATGAGGTGGGTTGACGGCCAGGTGTCATTGGAGGACTCGGTCGACATGCCCCACCCGGCGGCGGGGCGGCGGCTGCGCGAGTCGTTCCTGCCCGGCATCTCCGCGCTGACGCTCGGCCTGGTCCACGCTCGCGACGGAGCATTGCTCCTGGGACCGCTCGAGCTGCTGCGGTTTGGCCAGCCAAAGGTGAGCGGCACGAGGGTGGAGTGGCCGATCGAAGGGGGAGCTCTCGCCCGGGCGCCTGGAGGGACTTGGCGCCTGCATTCCTCCGGGGGCCGGCTCGTGGCCTCGGTCGAGGGCTACCGGCCGAGCCTGCCGCCGGCGGTCTACGCCGTCACGCAGCTACCGTTGCACCACCTTCTGACCCGCCTCTACCTGCTCCGCCTCCGCGGCCGGCAACCAGCGGCAGGCGCGACCGCGAGCTCCTCCGACCGCTTGCGTGCAGCGGCGATCGATGTCGCGTTCTGCGCGACCCTGGCCGGCCTGATCGGCCGGCGTCGCAGAGTCCGCACGATGTTGGGGATCGCGGTCGCATACCACGTGACGTGCTGGAGCCTGTCCGGCCGGACCTTGGGAGGGATGGTGATGAGGCAGCGAGTCGTCGCGGTCGATGGTTCGCGTATGAGCCCGTCGCAGGCGATGCTGCGTTTCCTCGCCCTGCCCATCGCGTGGATGCGCGGCCGTCCGGACCAAGACGAGATCGCCTGCACCGTCGTCATCACCGTCCGGCCGTAGCATTCTTATGGTGGGCGACGGCTTCGACCTCGTGATCTTCGGCGCTTCGGGCGACCTTGCCCAGCGCAAGATCATCCCCTCCCTTGGGCGGCTCGTGGCGCGCGAGGGGCAGAAGATCCGCGTGGTGGGCGCCGGCCGCAGCGCCAAGACGACCGACGAGTTCCGGCAAATGGTTCGCGAGGCGAGCCACAACGAGCAGCTCGCGACGAGGGCGGAGTGGGTCCAGCTCGACTACGCCGACCCGTTGACGTTCGTCCCTCTCCAAAAGCTGCTCACAGGTTCACCGTGCGTGATCTTCTACCTCGCCACCCCAGCCGAGACGTTCAGCAACATCGTGGTCGCGATCGTCGAGTCGGGCCTGGCGAGCAAGGAGGACGCCTCGCGGCGCATCGTGGTCGAAAAGCCTCTCGGTCGGGACCAGGCGTCGGCAGGCAAGGTGAATGCCCAGCTGGCCGGGGCCTTCGAGGAGGCGCAGATCTTCCGCATCGACCACTACCTCGCCAAGGACACCGTCCAGAACGTGCTCGCGTTGCGCTTCTCGAACTCCCTGTTCGAACCCGTCTGGAACCGCACGCTGGTGGAGTCGATCCTCATCACGGTGGCGGAGGAGGAGGGCATCGGCCGGCGCGCCGGCTATTACGACCACGCCGGCGCCGTGCGAGACATCATCCAGAACCACGTTCTGCAGCTCCTGGCACTGATCGCGATGGAGCCACCCACCACCTTCGACGCCGAGTCCGTGCGGCGGGCCAAGCGCGCAGCCCTGCGTGCGATGCTGCCCATCGATCCCGCCACCGCGGTGCGTGGCCAGT
>JBOHUP010000047.1:0-4303 GCA_050734615.1 Candidatus Dormibacteraceae bacterium
CCGTTCTGCGCGCCCACCTTTCGAGCGGCTCGCGTCCGCGCTTCTGCCCGTGGGCGCCATCGTCATGGCCGCCGGCGCCAGCTCGAGGATGGTGGGCTCGCAGAAGCTGCTGCTCGACCTCGACGGCACGCCGATGGTCAAGCATGTGATCCAGGCGGCGTCGGAAGGCGGGTGCCATCAGACCGTCGTGGTGTACTCCGCCGAGGATGTCAAGGAGGCGGTCGACGGCGACGCCGAGCTGGCCCACAACCCGAACGCACGCACCGGCATGGCTTCCTCGCTGCAGGTCGGGCTGCGCGCGATGAGGCCGGAGATCGAGGCCGCGGTCGTGCTTCTGGGTGACCAACCGCTGGTTGGCTCGCGCACGATCGCCGCGCTGTTGCGTTCCTGGCGCAACGAAGGCTCGCGCCCCGCGGTGGCCGTTGCGCAGGGCCGTCACGAATGGACGCCCCCGGTCGTGCTGTCGCGCGATCTGTGGGACCGGCTCTACGCACTCAAGGGCGACGCCGGCGCCCGCCAGGTCCTCGAGGGCCACCCCGAGCTGATCGATGTGGTCCCGACCCCGGGGCGCTCCGAAGACATCGACACCCCCGACGATTACGCCAAGATCGTGCGGCTCTTTCCCCGGCGCAAGCCCCGCCAGCGCGCGTAAAAGCAATCGCCCGCCGTCTGGCGTACGATTTGCAATAGTGCTAGCGACTGCTCTAGGAGTGTGGACTTGAAAGGTCAGGCCGAGTCGGGGTGGGTGCGGTCCGGAGATTACGAAGACGTCATCTACGAAACCTGGGACGGCATCGCCAAGATCACGATCAACCGGCCGGAGGTCCGCAACGCGTTTCGTCCCCTCACCGTCGTCGAGATGGCCCGGGCGTTCGAGGTGGCCAGGGACGACCCAAAGATAGGAGTGGTCATCCTCACTGGGGCAGGCACGCAGGCTTTCTGCTCCGGCGGGGACCAGCGCATACGCGGCGACGACGGATATGTCGACGCTTCGGGTACCGGCCGGCTCAACGTCCTTGACCTCCAGATCCAGATTCGCCGCCTGCCCAAACCGGTGATTGCGATGGTCGCCGGTTACGCGATCGGGGGCGGCCACGTTCTGCATGTGGTCTGCGACCTCACGATCGCGGCTGACAACGCGAAGTTCGGCCAGGCCGGTCCGCGGGTCGGGAGCTTTGACGGCGGCTACGGCGCGGGCTTGCTGGCCCGCATCGTCGGCCAGAAGAAAGCGCGAGAGATCTGGTTCCTGTGCGAGCAGTACGACGCCCAGCAGGCGCTGGACATGGGGCTGGTCAATAAGGTGGTGCCGCTGGCGGATCTCGAGAAGGAGACAGTCGTCTGGTGCCGCCGCATGCTCGAGCTCAGCCCGCTCGCGCTCCGGATGCTGAAGGCCGGACTCAACGCCGCGGATGACGGACTGGCCGGGATTCAGCAGCTGGCCGGCGACGCAACAATGCTGTACTACCTGAGCGAAGAGGCCCAGGAGGGCCGCGACGCCTACGTGCAGAAACGCAAACCCGACTTCAAGAAGTTTCCCAAACGGCCGTGATCTTCGCGCCGCCGCTGAGCGCCACGCGCGTGTGGTGGTCCGCGGTACGGCCCGCCACCCTGGCGGCTTCGGTGGCGCCCGTGCTCGCCGGCACGGCGATCGCCATCAATCAGGGCGGAGCACGCTGGGGCGCCGGCCTCGCGGCGCTCGTGGTCGGGGTTGGCATGCAGCTCGGCGTCAACTTCGCCAACGACTATTCGGATTTCGTCAGGGGTGCTGATTCAGCCACCCGCATCGGCCCCGTCCGGGCCGCGTCGTCTGGAGTGGTCGCGCCCGCGCACGTGCGCATGGCGGCGATCGCGGCGTTCGGCTCGGCGGCAGTGGCGGGCCTCGCTCTGAGCCTGGCCGTCGACTGGCGCTTGCTTCTCGTCGGTGCCGCATGCCTGCTCGCCGGCTGGCTGTACACGGGCGGTCCGCGCCCGTACGGGTATCTCGGCCTTGGCGAGGTTTTCTGCTTCGTCTTCTTCGGCCTCATCGCGACTGTGGGCACGTTTTACGTCGAGACGGGCAGGGTCACACCGCTGGCGATCCTTTTCGGCTGTGGGATGGGCTTTCTAGCCTGCTCGATCCTCGTGCTCAACAACCTGCGCGACATGCAGACCGACGCCGCGGCCGGCAAGCGCACCTTGGCCACACGGATCGGCCACTCGCCGTCCCTCGCTCTATTGCTCTTGCTTGTCTGCGCCGCGTTCACCGTGCCGATCATCGCGCTCCTGCTGGGTTTCGCCGGTGTGACGGTGATGCTCGTCTATCTCGCCATCCCCATCGCCGCATTGCCGGTGAGGATCGCCTTCTCCACCACGGCCGGGCCGCCTCTGGTCACCGCGCTCAAGCGGATGGCGGTCGCCGAGCTGGCTTATGCCCTCCTGTTGACCCTGGCATTGTTCGTATGAAGTCCTCATACATCACGGCGCGGCGACCGCTCGAAGTGGCGCGCGAGGTCGAGGCTCTGCTCGGCGAAGGCTGCCAGTCGTTCGTTCTGCGCAGGCTTTTCGGTGGCGGCTCACTCGACCTCGAACGGCTTGGCGCGGCGCGATACGCCGCCGGCGTTCAGGGCAAGGTCGAGCTCGATGAAGGTGACTCGCCCGCCGAGCCTTCGCGAGCCGCGGAGGCGGCCGCAAGGTGCGCAGCGAGGACCCGGGCGAAGGCATCGGGTCTTTCCTGCTGGACCGAGTGCCCGGACCGGGGCACGATCTCCAAGCGGCCGTTCGGTACGGTCGCCGCCAGCCGGCGTGCGGACGCCACATATCCGTGGTCCAGCTGACCGGCCACGAAGGTGCATGGAGCGCTCACGCTCGCCAGCTGTTCCCAGACCGGCTCCATCACTCCGGCGCCCATTCCCCTGAGCGAGCACGCCAGGCCTTCGACGTCGTTTTCCAGCCGCTCCGACCTGACCTGGGCCACGAACGAAGGCCCGCGCCGTTGCAGGCCGGCAAAAAGAGGCAGGCTTCCCCAGTAGTTGACGAAGGCCTCGAGGCCGTCCTTCTCTATGCGGCCTGCCAGGGCATCGTCGCCTCGACGGCGGCCCTCGCGCGCCCCCGCGTCAAGGCCGCCGTGGGCGCCGACCGTGAGCAGCGAGAGGATGCGGCGCGGCAGGCGGCCGGCCACGTGCAAGGCCAGCCGGCCGCCCATCGAATAGCCGACCAGGTGAGAGCGCTGGACGCCGAGATGGTCCCACAGCATCTCGAGGTCGGCGGTGCAGGCTTCCATCGTGCAGGGCGCGCCCGTCGGCATCCGAGTCTGGCCATGACCCCGGAGGTCGGGCACGATCCACGCATAGCCGGGCGGCATCTTGGCCAGGACCTCGCGCCAGCTGCGACCGCTCTGCGTGAAGCCGTGGAGAAGCGTGACGGGCGCTCCGTCGCCTTCCACGAAATAGCTCAGCCGGACGTCCTTACCCTCGAGAATCACATCCAGGTCTCCGAAATCGTATGGATGTAACGCAGACCTTCGCTGCAACTTTCGTCGACGAGCTGGCGGCCCAGGGCGTCGAGTACGCCTGCGTCTCGCCGGGATCGCGGTCGGCGCCGCTCGCGATGGCGCTGCAGCGTCACCCGCGGATCCGGGTCCTGATCCACATCGATGAGCGCTCCGGCTCGTTCTTCGGGGTCGGTCTGGCGAAGGCCACGGGCAAGCCGGTCGTGCTGCTTTGCACATCCGGTACCGCGGCGGCGGAGTTCCATGCCGCTGTGGTCGAGGCGTCGTATTCGCGCACACCTCTCATTGTCCTCACGGCCGACCGGCCCCCTGAGCTCCAGGGCGTCGGCGCCAACCAGTCCATCGACCAGCAGCGACTCTACGGGACCGCAACGCGCTGGTTTGTCGATCCCGGGGCGCCGGTCGACATGCCCGGCGCGGGACGCGTGTGGCGTCGCCTCGCGGCGCGGGCATACGCCGAAGCGGCCACCGGTCCCGTTCACCTCAACCTTCCCTTCCGCGAACCGCTGGTGGGCGCCCCGGGGCACGTGACGGCGGCGATCGGGACGCCTGGACAGTCGATCAGCGCGGGGCGCGGGCTGCCTTCACCGGCGCAGGTCGCCTCGCTCGCGATGGCTCTCCAGCGCGCGCAGCGACCCCTGGTGGTGGCCGGTGAGATGCGCGACGGCGACCGGCTCGCGCCGGCGCTGCACCGAATGGGCCTGCCCGTCCTGGCCGAGCCCACGTCACAGCTTCGCCGAGCGGAGACAGGGGCCGCCGTCGAGTCGTACGAGGCTCTGCTGCGAGCCGGTTGGTCCTTGCAGCATGGCCCAGACC
>JBOHUP010000048.1:0-2975 GCA_050734615.1 Candidatus Dormibacteraceae bacterium
GCTTGAGCACGCCGCCGCCATCGACGGCGCCGGCACTTTCAGGATCCTGCGCATGGTCGTGCTACCGCTGACCCTGCCCGGCATCGCAGTCACCGCGATCTACACGTTCATCCAGGCCTGGGGCGCCTTCCTCATCCCCTTCGTGCTCGTGAGCAACCCGGACGACCAGCCGGGCCCGATCGAGATCTACAACTTCATGGGCTCGCACGGGCTATTCAAGTTCGGCGATCTGGCCGTCTTCTCGCTTCTGTTCTCGCTGCCTGTGATCGTCCTTTACCTGTTCATGTCGCGCTACTTCAGCGGCGCGTTCAACTTCAGCGGGGCCGTGAAGTAGATGCTGGTGCCGGTTCGGTTCGAAGGCGTGTACAAGCTGTTCGGCACCGAGACCGCGGTCGAGGATCTGAACCTCACCGTCGAAGCCGGGGAGTTTCTCGTCGTCGTCGGTCCGTCCGGCTGTGGCAAGACGACCTCGCTGCGGATGCTGGCCGGCCTCGAGCGGCCGTCGTACGGAAAGATCCTCATCGGCGACCGGCTGGTCAACAACGTGTCGCCTCGGTTTCGCGACGTGGCGATGGTTTTCCAGAGCTACGCGCTGTATCCGCACATGAACGTCTACGACAACCTCGCGTTCGGGATGCGCGCCCACGGCGCAGCCGGTGACCTGGTCGACCAACGGGTGAAGGAGACCGCCGAGGTCCTCGGTCTCGGGCAGCTCCTCAAGCGGCGACCATCGGAGCTGTCAGGAGGCCAGCGGCAGCGCGTCGCGCTGGGCCGCGCCTTGATCCGCCAGCCGCAGGTCTTCCTGATGGATGAGCCGCTGTCCAACCTGGACGCCGGCCTTCGTGTGCAGATGCGGGCGGAGCTCAGCCGCCTACACCAGCGGTTTCGAGTCACCACGCTCTACGTCACCCACGACCAGGTCGAGGCCATGACCATGGGCGACCGCATCGCGGTCATGAACCACGGCCGCCTGCAGCAGGTCGACGTCCCCGAGACCCTGTATGACAACCCGGCGAACACGTTTGTCGCGGGCTTCATCGGATCCCCGCGCATGAACTTCCTGAAAGGCCGGTTGACGCAGGTCGACGGCAAGCCGGGGGTCGATTTCCTCGGCACCTCGGTGCAGCTACCCGATGGGGCGCACCTGCATACGGACGACATGGAGCGGGACGTCAGCGTTGGTATCCGCCCGGAAGACCTCATGTGGAAGCCGGCGGCCGGGCCGACCTGCTCGCTCTCGGTCACCGCGGTGGTGGACGTGGTCGAGCCGATGGGACACGAGGCGTACGTGACTGCGGTCTGCGCGGGCGAGACGGTCACATCGCGGTTCCCGCCTCGCACGGGGGTCAACACCCGCGAGCAGATCGAGCTCGCGCTCAACCCCGCGCGACTTCATCTCTTCGATACGCGGACCGGGGATTCGATCTTGCAGCGGCCTGCGGCAAGCACCGCCGAAGCGCTGCGATCTGCGAGGGAGGCGTGGATCGATGAGTCCGCACACGAGCGTCCGCAGAGTTCGCGTTCAGCGCACGAACGAGGTGCGCAATCCGGCGGAAGTCAAATTTGAAAGGAGGTTGCGAATTGAGGAAGCATCGTCAAAGTTTCGGAGTCTGGTCGGCGCTGGTCGCGCTGATGCCCGCGGCGTTCTTGATGGGGTGTGGAAGCAACGGCGGCAACAGCACCGGCACGACAAATCTGAGCGACGACATGACCGGGACGATCACGGTCGCGTATTCGACCACGTACGTCTTCGACGCCGACGAAACGTCAGTCATCTGGTGGAACAAGGTCAAAAGCGAGTTCGAGGCGACATACCCGAAAGCCAAGCTCAACCTGCAGGGCTTCAACGGGACCGACGTTGACCTGGTGAACAAGGTCGCGCTGGAATACAAGGACCCCTCCACCACGCCCGATGTGTTCATGCTGCCGTCCGGCTACGTCGGCCAGTGGGTGGGCTCCGACTACCTGCTGCCGCTCGATACCTTTGTCAACGACCCGGCCAAAGCGCCGTTCTGGAGCCAGTTCCCGAAGGTGATCCAGGACGAAAGCCGCATCAACGGCAAGGTCTACGCCGTGAACACCGGCGAGAACAACACGGCCATCTACTACAACGACGCAATGCTGACCAAGGCTGGGATCAGCGTGCCCTGGACTCCCAAGACCTGGGACGACGTGCTGGCCGCGGCTCGCGCGGTCAAGGCGAGCAACCAGCCAGGGGTCATCCCGCTGTGGGCGGGCGCGGGCACGAGCGCCGGAGCCGGCGGCGTCCTGCAAGGCGCAGCCAATCTTGTCTACGGCTCCTCGACGCCGACCATCTTCGATTACAAGACCAAGAAGTGGGTGGTCGACAGCCCGGGCCTACGCGAGACGATGCAGTTCTACAAGACGATCGCCTCCGAAGGTCTCGGAGCATCGACGTCGGACCTGTTCTCGCCCAAGGCCGTCGGCCGGCCGGTCGTTTTGCTTTTGAACCATCAGCTCGCCATCGCCGTCGGATCCAACTGGTTCGCGGACGCATGGACTGAGAGCAACCGCCACTGGGCCACGGCTGCCCAGGAGGCCAGCGCCGTTCCGCTTCCGACCTCCAAGGGCCAGGCGCCAGGGAGCGCGAGCACCCTCGGCGGCTGGGCGATCGCCGTCTCCAAGGTCACCAAGCACCCCCAGCTTTCGTGGGGACTGCTGCAGATCATGGAGAGCGACGACAACCAGATCTACATCGCCAACCGCGCGGGATTCGTCCCGCCCAACCAGAAGGATGCGCAGTCGCTCGGATACCTTGACTTCGCGCCTCCCTTCAACCAGGCCTTCGCCAACGCGCTGCCGAACTCCCGGCTGGTGCCTTCCGAGCAGGAGGGATATCCCGTCTGGGTGCAGGGCATCGGCCAGGCGACCGGCCAGATCATGACTGACCCCAACACCTCGATCGATGCGGCGATCAAGATCCTGCATGACACTGTGGCCAATCAGGTTGGCCC
>JBOHUP010000049.1:0-1822 GCA_050734615.1 Candidatus Dormibacteraceae bacterium
TTTACCAGGCGCACGGCCTGCTGGACCTGGGCAGCCTGTCTGCGCTGGCCCAGCTGGACCGACCCGACTTGAAAGAGGAGACCTGGACGCCGACCACGCAGCCGCGGCTTCGGGGTCTGGGTGCGGAGGTCCCGGACCTGTTCGCCGTACTTCGCGCCGGCGATGTGCTGGCTCACCACCCATACGACTCCTTCGCCACATCGGTCGAGGCGTTCATCGATCACGCGGCGAGCGACCACGACGTGCTGGCCATCAAGCAGACGCTGTACCGGACATCCGGCCCGGCTAGCCCGATCGTGCGCGCCCTCATCCGCGCGGCCGAGCGTGGCAAACAGGTCGTGGCCCTGGTGGAGCTCAAAGCCCGCGGTGACGAGCAGGCGAACATCGGCTGGGCCAGGGCGCTCGAAGAGGCCAACGTCCACGTCGTTTACGGCCTGCTCGGATTAAAGACCCACGCCAAGGTGACGCTCGTGGTCAGGCGAGAAGGGGCCCACATCCAGCACTACCTGCACGTCGGGACCGGCAATTACAACCCGAACACCGCGCGGGCGTACGAGGACGTGAGCCTTCTGTCCGCCGACGCCGAATTGGGTGCCGACGTGACCGAGCTCTTCAACCTCCTCACCGGCTACAGCCGTCAGAGCAAATACCGAAAGCTCCTCGTCGCGCCGACCAGCCTTCGTGCGGGCATCACGCAGCTCATCGAGCGCGAGGCCGTCGTCGGCGGCCGGATCATCATCAAGGTCAACAACCTGATCGATCCGGAGATCATCGACGCGCTATATGCCGCCTCGCAGGCCGGCGCCCAGGTCGACCTCTTGATCCGCAGCATGTGCTCCCTCCGGCCCGGAGTGCCTGGCCTCTCCGAGCGGATCCGTGTCCGCTCGATCGTCGGCCATTTTCTCGAGCACTCGCGCGTCTTCTGCTTCGGCAACGGCGGCCAGCCCGAGTACTACCTCGGCTCGTCCGACCTCATGCCCCGAAACCTCGACCGGCGTGTTGAGGCGGTCGTGCCGGTGACCGACCCCAGGCTGCGCCGGCGGCTCTTGGAGATCCTCGAAACCTCGCTCGCCGACGACGTGCTGGCGTGGGAGCTGGGACCCGACGGCGGTTGGAGGCATGTTCCGACGTTGGTCGGGCTCAACTCGCACAAGCGATTCCAAGAGATGGCGCTGGAAAGTGCTCGTGCACTCACGGTGGTGAACGGCGTCACGCATGCTTGAACGAGAGGTGAAGCTCGGGGCCGGCCCCGCGTTCCACCTCCCCGACCTCAATGGAGTCGTCGATGGTGTCGCCGTCAGCAGCCCGGAGGCGGTGCGGATGGAAACTGTGTACTACGACACCGCCGATCTCCGCCTTGCCCGCTGGGGGGTCTCGCTACGCCATCGGGCCGGGGAAGGGTGGACCCTCAAGCTCCCGCCCACTGCGGCCGCCGGAAAGCAGGCCGGCGACCTGCTCCAGCGTGACGAGCTGACGTTCCAGGGCGGAGCGAAGAAGCCGCCAGAGGCGGCGGTCGCGCTGGTGCGCGCTTACGTGCGCAAGGCCGAGCTCGTGCCCGTCGCCCGCCTGTCGACCCTGCGGCGCCGGGTGCGCTTGACTGACGCCGCCGGCGCACGCCTGGCGGAGGTCGTTGACGACGAGGTGTCCGTGCGGGACGGCCGCCGCGTGGCGGCGCGGTTCAGGGAGATCGAGGTCGAGGTGGCGTCCAACGGCGACGCGGGCGACGCGGGTGATGGCATAGTCGCCCCGCTCGTCTTGCGCCTACGGGGAGCGGGTGCCGGCGCGCCCGATCCGACGCCCAAGCACATCAGGGCCCTCGGCC
>JBOHUP010000050.1:0-4960 GCA_050734615.1 Candidatus Dormibacteraceae bacterium
GGGTTGCCATGCCGTCAGCCTACCCCCGTCCAACGGTAACTCTCGGGAGTATCCCTTGTGACCCGCCATTACGAGCTGCAAGGAGGACGTCTGTGGCCATACGTTTGAACCGAGAAACCGGCATCCCGCTGGTGGCTCTTGCGGCGCTCTTGGTAGCGGCCTGCGGGAGCTCGAATGCGCCAACCGCAGCAGCATCATCGCCAAGCCCGGTGGCATCGCCCACAGTCGTCGTGGCGACGACTGCCGTCGCGGGCACCTCCCAACAGGTGCTGACGACGCCCGCCGGAATGACCCTCTACTACCTCACGTCAGACCTCGCCACCACGCCAAAATGCGCGGGCGCGTGCCTGACTCACTGGCCGCCCCTGCTGTCCACCGGGCAACTCGTCCTGCCGGCGTCGGTGACGGGAACCCTCACCGCCGTTCAGAACGCGAACGGCAATCAGGTCGCCTACAACGGCCACCTGCTCTACGCATTCGCCAACGACAAGGCGCAGGGCGACACCAAAGGCGAGGGCGTTCAGGCGTTCGGTGGAACGTGGCATGCGGCAACTGTCGGCCTGACCCCGATGTAAAGGTGGAGTGTGCGGTTGCTCGGATAGGTTGATGCCGATCAGGTCGCGGGTCGCTGCCACTTTGGTCTCGTGGTGCCGCCGCTCGACTCGTACGCGAGCGCGGGGGGGGGCGATAAGAGACGATCCGCAACGCGTCCAGGGTCTCAATTCGAGATGGTTGGAATGATTCTTGCGGCAACGAGTGCGCGTAACATCACCCGCCTGATGACAGCTTGCCAGTGGCCCGCTCGCGCGTGCAACGCATGAGCCGGACCAACATCGCGTGAGGGTGCCGGCCGGCGCTCCAGCGTTGGAGCCCTCCTAGGCGGATGGCGGTGATCCAGGAAAGACGCGAGCCAAACGGGCAACCGGCGCCCGCGGCCCCATCTCTCATGTCCCTCGCCCCGCGGGCGAAGCTGGCGATCCTTGGGGCGATCCTCCTGACCCTGTTCCTGGCCTCGCTGGACCAGACCGTGGTGGGCACCGCGCTGCCACGAATCGTCACGGACCTCAACGGAGCGAGCCTCTACGCCTGGGTCGTCAGCGCGTACCTGCTCTCCTCGACGGTGACGGTGCCGATCTACGGAAAGTTCTCGGACGTCTTCGGCCGCAAGGTGATGCTGATGATCGGAGTCTGCCTGTTCCTGTTCGGCTCCTGGCTATCGGGCGCCTCCCAGAACATGAACGAGCTGGTGGCGTTCCGCGCGGTGCAGGGACTCGGCGCAGGAGCCCTGTTTCCGATCGTGATGGCGATCATCGGCGACCTTTACAGCCCGCGCGAGCGGGGCCGATTCCAGGGTTTGTTCGGAGCGGTTTTCGCGCTCAGCTTCATCGTCGGACCGTTCATCGGCGGCTGGATCACCGACCACGTGAGCTGGCACTGGGTCTTCTACGTTAACGTGCCATTTGGGATCGCGTCGCTCGTTGTGCTCGCGATGGTTCTGCCCAACGCCCCGGCGCGCCGGGCATCACTGCGCGACCTCGACTACCTGGGTATCGTGTTCTTCACCGCGGGCGTCGTCCCCTTCATGCTGGGGCTCACCAACAAGGGAAACGTGAGCCGCACCGGCCAGCTCGCGAACTGGACCGACCTCAACGTCAGCGGGCTGATCGCGGTCGGCCTGGTGATTCTTGCCGTCTTCCTCTTCATCGAGTCGAAGGCCAAGGAGCCGATCGTGCCGCTCGATCTGTTCAAGCGCCGTGACTATGCGGTGAGCATGGCGGCGGTTTTCGTTTTCGGCATCGCAATGTTCGCCGCCGTGATCTTCATGCCGCGTTTCTATCAGACCGTGCGCGGTATCAGTGCCACCGCGTCCGGCTATTACATCTGGCCGCTGCTGGTGGGGCTCATGGGAGGCAGCATCGGCACCGGGCTTTTGATCAGCAGGATCGGCCGGTACAAGTGGCTCATGGTCGGAGGCGCGGCAACGATGGTGGTCGGTGGCTTTTTGCTCACGCACCTGACCTCCGGTATTTCCGACTGGGAGCTGTGGGGCTGGATGCTCGTTCTTGGCCTGGGTCTCGGCCCGGCGATGGCTGGGTTCACGGTGGTGGTGCAGAACTCCGTGCCGATGGACCGCCTGGGGGTCGCAACCAGCACCCTCACGTTCCTGAGACAGATCGGCGCTTCGGTCGGCCTGGCCGCGGCGGGCACCATCTTCTCCTCCGGATTCGCCAGCCGGCTGCCGGTGAATTTGGCCGAGCAGGGGGTGCCCCAGAACCTGATCACGCAGCTGGTCAAGCTGTCCGGTGCGCTGCAGAACGTGGGCAACGGCCGCGCCCTCCTCGAGCAGCTTCTGCCGGGCCCGCTCCATACGTTGATCCCCAAGGTGATCGCCGGCTCCAACGACGCGCTCGCCCTGGCCATCGGTGATCTGTTCTGGATCACTGTGGTGGCAGGGATTCTGGGGCTGGGATTCACTCTGATCTTGCGCGACCTACCTCTGCGCACAGCCCGCGAGCTCGGAGCCGCCGGTCCATCGCCCGCCGGTCCATCGCCCGCCGGTCCGAGCGAGTCGCGCTGATCGAGCTTAATATCCGCCTCGACTGACCGGCTGGACCGCAGGGAGGCTGCTTACCAGGCCCGCGATCGTTCCAGGTCGACTCGATCTCCGCGCAGCGCAACTCCCTCCTTGCGGAGCAGCTCGCGCTGGCGCTCGCCTTTGGCCATTGAACCGTCGGCTCGCACGACACGATGCCATGGGAGACGCTGCTGGGTTGTCGCCAGCACGTGACCGACGAGTCGCGGGGCTCCGGGGTCGATTCCGCCGTAGGTCTGCACGCGACCGGGAGGGATCCGTCGAATCCGGTCGATGATGCCCGTGATGCGCGACCGGCGATCCCGATCCGCCGTCGGCGGCTTATGCGTCAACCGTCGCGATGCCGCGACGTGCCCGGTCGGGCTCATGCGCCAAGCGTACCGACCTGAGGCAGCCCTGCCGGTGCGGGCAATCACAGCAGCGACATCGTACGCAGCGCCGTGAGCACAACCGAGCCGTGGTGGAGTGCGCCGATTCACGGTTGTGGCGCCCGATAGCATGGACGCGATGCCCGCGGTCAAGGCTGTCCTGTTCGACCTCGACGGCGTGCTCATCGACTCCGAGCCTGTTTGGGAGCGCGTGCGGCGCGACTTCGTCGAGCGTCGCGGTGGGCACTGGAGCTCCGAGCTTCAGACAATGATGCAGGGCGTGAACACCGCAACCTGGGCTGCCGCCTTGAGCCAGCAGCTCGGCGGCGACGACGCGCCCGCGATTCTCGCCGAGCAGGTCATCGCCGCGATGGCGTCTTCGTACCGGCGCGTCCTGCCGCGCATCGAGGGCGCCGCCGCGGCCGTTCGCAAGCTGTCAGGTAGATTCCGGCTGGGACTCGCCTCCGGATCCCCACGATCGCTGATCGTGCTGGCCCTCCAGCTCACCGAGCTTACCGAGCGCTTCGAAGTGTTTCTTTCCGCGGATGAGGTCGACCGCGGAAGACCCTCGCCGGATCCGTACCTCGAGCTCGCCCGGCGCCTCGCGCTCCCGCCGTCGCAGTGCGTGGCAGTCGAGGACTCGGCGAACGGGCTGTGGTCGGCGATCGCGGCTGGGATGCGGGTCATCGCCATACCTCGCGGAGATCACGTCCCGGATGAGGCGACTCTCGCCTCGGCCGCCGCCGTCCTCCGCGACATCTCCGGGTTGACCCCAAGCCTGCTCGAGTCGCTGCCGGCGACGGCGCGATGAGGCAATAGATGGGTCGCCGCGGCGCCGGCTCGTTGATCGGCCTCGATGTCGGCACCACGGGAGCGCGAGCTCTGGCCGTCGATCTCGGCGGCAATGTCATCGCTTCCGCCTCTGATGAGTACCCAATCTCGGTTCCACGACCGGGATGGGCGGAGCAGGACCCGGAGCAGTGGTGGACGTCGAGCCGGCACGTTCTCAGCCGCGTCGTGTCCCAGCTCCACGATCCACCCCTGTGCCTTGGGCTCACCGGCCAGATGCACGGATCGGTCTTCCTGGATGCCGGCGACAGCGTGATTCGACCGGCCCTGTTGTGGAGCGATCAGCGAACCGCCGTGCAGTGCGCGTCCATCACGGACCGAGTTGGCCGCGAACGCCTGGTCTCCATCACCGGCAATCCCGCTGTCCCCGGGTTCCAGGCGCCCAAGGTCCTTTGGCTGCATGATGAGGAGCCCGTCTCATACGGCCGGGTTCGACGTGTGCTGTTGCCGAAGGACTACGTTCGCCTCCGGCTGACCGGTGAATATGCGACCGACGTCTCGGATGCGTCGGGCACTTTGCTGCTCGACCTGCGGCGCCGTAACTGGTCCGACGAGGTTCTGCGTGCATTGGAGATCCCCCGGGACTGGCTCCCTGCCGTCCATGAGAGCCCGACCATCGCCGGCGAGGTCGGCGCCGGCATCGCGAAGGCCATCGGGCTCCCCGCCAGGCTTCCGGTGGCCGCCGGAGCCGGCGACAATGCCGCCTCGGCCATCGGAAACGGCATCGTTCAAGAAGGCCTCGTCAGCTCTTCGATCGGCACCAGCGGAGTCGTCTTCGCTCACAGCGATTCGATGCGAACCGATCCGAGCGGCCGCCTGCACGCTTTCTGCCACGCCATTCCGGGCCAGTACCACCTGATGGGGGTGACCCTATCGGCGGGTGGGTCTCTTCGATGGTGGCGGGACGCCAGCGGCACAGCCCTGGATTACGACGGCATGGCGTCGCTCGCGGCGGAGGCATCACCCGGCTCCGAAGGCCTCCTGTTTCTCCCTTACCTCGCCGGAGAGCGCACGCCACACCTTGACCCCGACGCCAGAGGCGCTTTCGTCGGCCTCAATCTGCGTCACACCCTGGCGCACATGACCCGAGCAGTGATGGAAGGCGTGGTCTACAGCCTCAAGGATTGCCTCGACCTCATCCAGGTCCTCG
>JBOHUP010000051.1:0-1726 GCA_050734615.1 Candidatus Dormibacteraceae bacterium
GGCAATTACGCGGCCGAGGCACTGGCCGGAGGGATCGTCTCGCGAGACCGTTTCATCCGGCAGATGAACCTGAAGGCCAAGAGCGTCGGCCTCACACAAAGCCATTTCGTCAACCCGAGCGGGCTCGACGCCGACGGTCATGTGATGTCAGCCCATGACCTCGCCCACACTGCGGCGTACCTCGACACGAACTATCCCGAGCTCGCCGCGATCGGAGCGACCAGGGACATCGCCATCCCGGCGACGGCCACGCACAAAGCCTTTTATCCGCACAACGTCAACATGCTGCTGTTCACGTACCCTGGCGCGACCGGGCTGAAAACCGGTCTGACCGACAATGCCGGGGGCTGCGAGCTGGGCACCGCCACCCGCGACGGCCGGCACCTGATCGTGGTGGTGA
The DNA here is from genome assembly GCA_050734615.1 of Candidatus Dormibacteraceae bacterium. GTDB lineage: Bacteria > Chloroflexota > Dormibacteria > Dormibacterales > Dormibacteraceae > DASXBJ01. The sequence continues at coordinate 401 of JBOHUP010000051.1, forward strand.
TGAACGCGACGCTGCACTCGACAGCCGACGCCACTCTTTTGCTCAACTACGGCTTCAGCGTTCACCCCGAGCCGGCCTTCGGGCCCTTCGCGACGACCGCGCACTAGACTTCGGCTCGTGGCGAGGTTGACCGGGCTCGGGGCGCTCGAGGTCCTTGATTCGCGCGGCAATCCGACCATCGAGGTGACCGCGTTCACCGACAGCGGCGCCGCGCGCGCCATCGTGCCGTCCGGTGCCTCGACTGGTGTGCATGAGGCTGTCGAGCTTCGCGACGGCGACCCCATGCGCTATGGCGGAAAGGGGGTCACCAAGGCGGTGGCCAACGTCACCGGTGAGATCGCCGAGCGCCTGCGGGGTTTCGACGTCGGCGACCAGAAAGGGCTGGACGCCGCACTCATCGAACTGGACGGCACGCCCAACAAGTCGCGGCTCGGCGCCAACGCCACACTGGGCGTCTCTCTCGCCGTGGCGCACCTCGCTGCGCAGGTGGCAGGAGCGCCGCTGTACCGGTATCTCGGTGGGGATGATGCCTCGCTGCTGCCCCTGCCGATGGCTAACATCCTCAACGGCGGCGTGCATGCCGACACATCCGTCGACCTCCAGGAGTTCATGATCTGCCCAGTCGGCGCGCCGACGTTCGCCGATGCCATCCGGGCCGTCTCGGAGGTGTACCACGCGTTGAAGAGCTTTCTGAAAGCGCGGGGCCTGCCCACAGCCGTGGGGGACGAGGGCGGCTTTGCGCCCAGCCTGGCGACCAACGAAGACGCCTTGAAGCTCATCGTCGAGGGGATCAAGCAGGCAGGGTATGAGCTCGGCAAGGAAATCGCGATCGCACTCGACCCCGCGGCGAGCGAGTTTTACAAGGACGGGAGGTACACGCTGAAAGGCGAAGGCCGGACATTCGACTCGGCGGCCCTCGTCAGGCTCTACACGGAGTGGATCGGCCGTTATCCCATCGTCTCGATCGAGGATGGCATGGCCGAGGACGACTGGGACGGATGGCGCCTGTTGACGGAGGCGCTGGGAGATCGTGTCCAGCTCGTCGGCGACGACCTGTTCGTCACCAACGTGAAGCGGCTCCGGGAGGGCATCGACCGCGGTGTCGCCAACTCGATCCTGATCAAGGTCAACCAGATTGGAACGCTGACCGAGACGCTTGAGGCGATCGACATGGCGCGCGGGGCCGGTTACAGCGCGGTCATCTCCCATCGCTCGGGCGAGACCGAGGACACCACCATCGCCGACCTCGCCGTCGGCACGGCGGCCGGCCAGATCAAGACCGGCTCCGCCAGCCGGACCGATCGTATTTGCAAATACAATCAGCTC
>JBOHUP010000052.1:0-10085 GCA_050734615.1 Candidatus Dormibacteraceae bacterium
CTCGTTGTCACAACCCGCCTGCACCCGCCCCGCATCCGCCGCCGAGATCCAGCCACGCTCGACAAGCCAGGTCGTGAACCGTGCGATGGGATCGTGACGTGACGCTTCCTCGAGCTCTGCTTTGGTCCGGTATTTGAGGTGGTTGTCCTCGGACGTGTGCGAGTTGATGCGCCAGATCTTGGCATCGATCAATGTGGGCCCCTCGCCGCTCCGGGCTCGCTCGACGGCCTCTCGGCAAACTGCGTAAGAGGCCGGCACGTCAGTCCCATCGACCGTGGCGCCTGGGATGCCGTATCCGGCAGCTCGGTCCGCCACGTTCGGGTTCGCCATCTGAAGCCGGAGGGGCACTGAGATCGCATAGCTGTTGTTCTCGCACACGAACACGACAGGGAGCCGGTGCACGGCCGCGAAATTGACGCCCTCGTGAAAGGCGCCCTGGCTGGTTGCGCCGTCGCCAAACGTGCAAAGCGTCACCGTACGGTCTCCCCTGAGCTTGGCGCCATACCCGATGCCGGCGGCCTTGGGAATCCAGCTCGCGACGACTTGCGAAACGGGCGCGATCTTCAAGGCGCGATAGCTGTAGCAGCCGCCCGGGATGTTGCGCCCCGCCGACAGCGGGTCCGCCGCCTTGGCGAAGACTGCCAGCATCCACTCTTTCATCGTCAGGCCTCGAACGATCGCGTTGGCCAGCCCGCGGTAATGCGGCACGAGCCAGTCGCCAGGACCGAGCGCCGCGGTGGAAGCGACCTGGATGCCCTCGTGCCCCCGGCTCGAGCCGACAAAGGGGGCGCGTCCCTGCTTGACGAGAATGTGCATGCGATCGTCGAGCGCCTTGGCCATGCACATCCAGCGGTGCAGCCGGAGGTACTCCTCTTGGGTGATGGTGTCGGCGCGAGTCGTGGTCGCCATCAGCTCGAGATTTTCCCGCTCAGTGCTCGGGCGATGTCGACGACTTCGTCGGCGGTCAGTCCCATGCGGTTCAGGTGATCGTAATACCGGCGATGGAAATCGGAGAAGTCGCTGCGTTCGGCGCGTTCCTCGCGGATCCGTTTGACCTCAGCCAGCACCTTGGCCACCAGCTCGTGCTCCGGCGCGATGCCCGCGTGGCGCAGCGCGTGCTCGATGACCAGGGCGCCCGAATGCTTGCCATAGACGTACCTGACCTCGCCGCCGAGGTCCGCCGGAGGCAGGAACTGATAGATGGCGGGATGAATGAGCATGCCCGCGGTGTGGATTCCTGACTCATGCGTGAACACGTTCAAGCCGATGGCCGGCTCCGTGGGTTGCACGGGAATGCCGCTGACCTTTTCCAGGTGGCGCGCCAGCGCGCGCAGCTTCTCGTACTTGAACACCGGGATCTCGATCCCGAACAGGTAGCGGAGCTGCATCAACACCTGATGCATCGGAGCGTTGCCCGTTCGCTCGCCGATTCCGTTCACGCTGGAGGTGAAAACCTCAGCCCCCGAGCCGAGCGCCATCACTGTGTTCCAGGCGCCGAGCCCGAGGTCATTGTGAAAGTGGACGACCAGCGGCGCGTCGGGCGCGGCCGCCTTGATCGCCGGGACGTACTCGCGTACCGCAAACGGCGAATAGCAGCCGACGGTGTCGGGAGTGGACGGGCGCGTCCCCCCCGCCTTCAGGCCTTCTCGGTGGATCTCGCCGATGTAGTCGACATCGGCGCGGCTACCGTCCTCGCCGCCGAACTCGATCGAGGTCGCGCCCTGCTCGCGCGCGTACCGGATCGCCTCACACATCATCTTTACGTTTGCTTCGCGGTAAAACGACACCGGCAGCTCGAGCCATTCTGATTCGGGCAGCCCCTCGCGCCGGAGCAGCATTTTGCCCAGCTTGTACTTCACATGCAGGTCGGAAGCAGACGTGAAGATGAAGTACGTGACCTCATCTCGCCGGTACCCGAGGTCGTCGATGACCCGCATGGTCGCGTCGATGTCGGGCCTGCTCGACCGCATCATGCACACGACCTCGAGGTCTGGGCGCAGCTCGCCCCTCTTTCGGCCCTCGAGAATGAGCCGCAGCGTCTCGCGTTCGCCCTCCGAGACAGATGGAAAGCCCACGTCCATGATGTGGACGCCGATGTCCGAGAGCATTCGAGCGAGCTCGTACTTGTCGTTGGGCGTGATCGCGACTCCTGGCATCTGCTCGCCGTCGCGGAGCGTGTCGTCGTAGACGCGGATCTTGTCCGGCGGGGGAAACTTCAGGTCGTGAGAGAAGTCCTTGGGGTCTCGGGCGAGCTCGTCGAGCGGCTCCTGGAGATCGACTGGCTTCAGGTCATCCACGAGCAGGTGCTACGCGCCGGCGCTCTTCGAGCCGCTTGCGCACCCATGGGACGAGCCCGCCCATTTGCATCAGCTCGTTCATGAAGCTCGGAAAAGCCTCGCTCCGGTACTCATTGCTCTTGCTGAAGTTGCGCACGATGCCCTTCTCCAGGTCGACCTCGAGCTCATCGCCCTCCTCGACGGCCTCCGCGGCCTCAGGCGACTGGAGGATCGGGTAGCCCATGTTGATCGCGTTGCGGAAGAAGATTCGCGCGTAGGAGTCGGCGATCACCAGGGCAATGCCCGCGCCACGAATTGCGACGGGCGCGATCTCGCGCGAGGAGCCACAGCCGAAGTTCGACCCGCCGACGAGGATGTCGCCCTGGGCCACGCCCGCCGCCCAGGTCTCGCAGCCGGGCACGCCCTCCATCGCGTGCCTGCCGAGCTCTTTTTCGTCGAGAGAATAGATCGCGTACTTGGCCGGAATGATCTGGTCGGTGTCGATGTTGTTGCCAAATTTCCAGGCCCGCCCCCGAATCACCTTCGGAAGAGTCATGCGATACCCGCCGGCATGTGCTTCAGCACCTCGTTGGGGTGCGTGATCACGCCCGTCACGGCGCTGGCCGCCGCCACGGCCGGGTTGGAGAGATAAACCAGCGCCTTGGGATGGCCCATCCGGCCTGGGAAGTTGCGGTTGGTGGTGCTTAAGCACACGTCACCCTCTCCGAGCACTCCCATGTGTCCGCCGAGGCAGGCTCCGCAGGTGGCGGTCGTCCAGGCGGCGCCGGAAGCGAGGAAGATCCCGATCAGCCCTTCCTTCTCGGCCTGGATCGCCACCTGGTGCGACGACGGCGTGATGATCAGCCGCACCCCGGCCGCGACCTTGTGACCGTCGAGCACCGCCGCGGCCCGCCGCAGGTCGGTGATGCGCGAGTTCGTGCACGAGCCGATGAACACCTGGTCGAGCCGTGTCCCGGCGACCTCTGAAAGTGGCGCGTAGTTGTCCGGCGACATCGGTTTGGCGACGCCGAGCTCGACCTTCTCCGCGTCGAACTCCAACACCTTCTCGTACTCCGCATCAAGGTCCGAGGTCACCGGCGTGTACGACCTCTTGGCACGCCCGTCCAGATATTTCTTGGTGACCTCGTCGAACTCCATGATCCCGTTTTTGGCGCCGGCCTCGATCGCCATGTTGGTCATGGTCAGCCGCGCCTCCATGTCGATGTGGCGCAGCGCCTCTCCCGTGTGCTCCATCGCCTTGGACCGCGCGCCGTCGACTCCGATCTGGCCGATCACGTAGAGGATCAGGTCTTTCGCCTCGACCCATTCTTTGAGGCGGTTGTGATAAACGAACTTGAGCGACTCCGGGACGCGGAACCAGAGCTCGCCCAGCGCGAGCACACACGCCAGGTCCGTCGAGCCGATGCCGGTCGCGAAATTGTTCAGCGCGCCGTACGTGCAGCTGTGCGAGTCGGCGCCGACCACCAGCTCACCGGGCAGGACCAGGCCGTTCTCCGGCAGCACCGTGTGACAGATGCCGCCCTGGCCCACCTCGAAGTACCACTTGATCCCCATCTGCTGGGAGAACTCACGCGTGAGCCGGCCCAGGGTTGCGCTCGCGGCGTCCTTGGCGGGCTGGAAATGGTCCTGCGTCACCGCGACACGTTCGGGATCCCAGATCTTTTCAGCGCCCATCTGCTCCCGCATGATCCTTCCCGCGGGCGGGATGGTGAGGTCGTGGCCCATCGCGAAGTCGACCTTGGCGAGCACGAGGTCACCCGGCCGTACGCTGTCCCGCCCCGCACCGCGCGCCAGGATCTTCTCGCTCATCGTCATGCCCATCAGGCGCTCACCTCAATCCCTCAGCCTTTTCGCGATCGCATCGCCGACCTCGCCGGTCGACAGGTTGCCGCCTATGTCGCGCGTGCACTCTCCCGCCTGGATGGCCGACTCGACCGCACCCTCGATCGCCCTTGCCATTTCCGCATGACCCAGGTGTCTCACCATCATAGATGCGCTCAAGATCGCCCCGACCGGGTTGACGATGCCCTTGCCCGCGATATCCGGCGCCGTCCCATGGACGGGTTCGAAGAGACCGCGCCGGGTCTGTGGGTTGATGTTGGCCGACGGCGCGATCCCCATGCCGCCGACGAGCTCCGCGGTCAGGTCGGACAGGATGTCGCCAAAAAGGTTGCCGGTGACGATAACCTCGAACTGGCTCGGATCCCTGACCAGCTGCATCGCCGCCGCGTCCACGAACAGATGACGTGTCTTGATCTGTGGATGCTTCGCCGCGATCGCCTTCCAGCGTTCCTGCCAGAGCGCGCCGGCATAGGCCATCGCGTTCGACTTGTCGACCATCACGACTTCGCGCCTGGCCACCTGGAAGGCGTGCTCGATGATCCGGCTGACGCCCAAATGGGTGTTGAGGTCCTCCTGGATGGCGACCTCCTGCTCTGTACCTTTCTTGAAACGGCCTCCCGTGCCGGCATACAGGCCTTCGGTATTCTCGCGCACGATGAGCAGGTCGACGTTGCGCCGGTCCTCACGGCGGATCGGCGACAGGCGGTCGTCGTAGAGGCGCGCCGGCCGCAGGTTGACGTAGAGGTCGAGCTGGAAACGCAGCCGCAGCAAGACGCCTGAGAGGTAGGTGGCGTCGTCGACTCGGGGATCCCCCACCGCGCCGAACAGGATCGAATCGGCCTGCTCGAGCTTGGACCAGACTCGCGCGGGGATCGGCTCACCGGTGCGCATGAACTGGTCGGCGTTGACGTCGAACTCTTCGAACTCGAAGTCTGCGCCGGCGGCGCGCAGCACCTTGATCGCCTCGGGCACGACCTCTTTCCCTGCCCCGTCACAGGGGAGGACTGCGATGTTGGTCAAGCGGACGCCGTCTCGCGCGCGGGCTCACGCAGCTTGTAGCGCTGGATCTTCCCGGTGATCGTCTTGGGCAGCTCGCTCACGAACTCGACCACGTGCGGGTATTGAAATCGCTGCAGCCGCGACTTGCAGTGTTCCTGGAGCGCCGCGATCAGCACGCCGTCCCTGCCGGCGTCGCCTTTGGTGATCACGAACGCCTTGATTTTCGTAAATCCGTCCATGGAGATGACGACGACGGCGCTCTCGGCCACGGACGGATGCTCGAGCAGCACCGACTCGATCTCGATCGGCGAGACCCAAAGCCCCCCAACTTTCATCATGTCGTCCGAGCGTCCCTCGTACCAATAGAAGCCATCCTGGTCGACTCGGTACCGGTCGCCTGTGAAGAACCATTCGCCGAGGATCGAGCCCTTGGACTTCTCGTGCTGCGCCCAGTAGAGCGCCAGGGCGCTGTCGCCTTTCACGTACAAATCGCCGGCTTCCCCGTCGGGCACCGCCTGCCCGTCGGGATCGAGGATCTTGAGCTCGTAACCCGGCACCGGCTTGCCGCTCGAACCGGGCCGCACCTCGCCCAGCCGGTTGGAGCAGTAGATGTGAAGCATTTCGGTCGAGCCGACCCCGTCAAGGATCGTGAGGCCGAATGCCTCGTTCCACCGCCGCCAGACCTCGGCCGGAAGTGCTTCCGCCGCCGCGACGCAATGCCTGATCGATGAAAGATCCCGCTGCCTGGCGCCCTCTGTGTTGAGGATGGCGTTGTACAGAGTCGGCGCCGAGAAGAACAGTGTCGGGCGGCGCTTTTCGATCGTATCGAGGACGGTCGCCGGGGTGTGGCGGCCGGCGTGCAGCACGGTCGAGGCCCCGACCCAGTAAGGAAAGGTCAGGTTGTTGCCGAAGCCGTAGGCATGGAACAGGCCTGTGGTCGAAAAGGTGGTGTCGTGCTCGGTTATGCCGAGGACCTGCTCGGCATAGGTGACGCACGTGTAGGGGATGTCGTGCTGGAGGTGGACGACCGCTTTCGGCTTGCCCGTCGAGCCCGAGCTGTAGAGCCAGAAGGCCATGTCGTCCTTGCGCGTGGGAGAGGCGGCGATCTCCGGCCCTGGCGCAAGCTGGTCTGATCGAAGGAGGCGGGGGCGGTGGGCGGCTCGCTCGGCGGCGCCTCTCAGTCGCTCGTCAGTCGCCGCGTCGGCGACGATGACGCAGGCCGTCGAATCGTCGAGGTAGTGATCGTAGTCCTCGCTGCGCTGGAGGACCGGAATGACCGGGACCGGGATGGCGCCGATGCGGATCGCGCCGAGGAACGAGGCGACCCAGCCCGGGCTGTCGAAGCCGGCGATGAGGATGCGCTCTTCGCGCCGAACGCCGAGGTCGAGAAGGGCGCGGGCGGCACCGTTCGAAAGTTCGAAGAGCTTGCCGTAGGTCAGGTCGCCCGCCGCAGAGTAGATCGCGACTTTGTCCTTGCGCCCGGCCTCCAGGTTGCGTTCGAGCAAGTCGGCGGCGACGTTGTAGCGCTCCGGCAGATCCATTCAGGTCATCTAATCACTTACGGGTGGGGTAGGGAGTCCCTCGCGATGAACTGATCATTCCGCCGGCCGTGACATTGGGGCTCGCCCGCGCCCGCTCAGCTACTGCCTGACGACGGCGGCGGCTCCCTTTCGCAGCACGAACTTCTGGATCTTGCCGGTGGCCGTTTTCGGCAGTTCGGCCACAAAGGTGACGCTGTGCGGTGCCTTGAAATGGGCGAGCCGGCCGCGGGTGAACTCTATGAGCTCCGGCGCGGTCGCTTCCGCGCCCGGCTTCAGCACTACGTACGCGTGTGGTGCCTCTCCCCACTTCTCGTGTGGCAGGCCGACGATCGCCGCCTCCTGCACCGCGGGATGGCGGAGCAGGACGCCCTCGACCTCCAGGCTCGAGATGTTCTCTCCACCGCTGATGATCACGTCCTTGATCCTGTCGCGGATCTCCACATAGCCGTCGGGATGGAGAACGGCCGCGTCGCCGGTGTGGAACCAGCCGTCGCCCATGACCTTCGTCGTGGCGTCGGGATCGTTGTAATAGCCGGCCATGATCACGTTGCCGCGCGCCACGATCTCGCCCAGGGCCTGGCCGTCTGCCGGAACGTCATTGCCGTCCACGTCGACGACGCGCAGCTCGCCGGACGTGATGAGCTCGACCCCGGTGCGAGCCTTGATGATGCCGAGCTCGGTGGCGCCGAGCGATTTGTGCTCGGGGCGGGGCTCGCAAATCGTGATGAATGGCGCGGTCTCGGTCAGACCGTATACCTGCGTGACCTCCCAGCCGAGGTCTCCCTCCATGCGCTCGATGGTCGCAGCGGCGGGCGCCGCCCCGGCGGTGATCACTTGCACACCCTTCGGAACATCGCCTCGAACGTCGGCCGGCGCATTGGCCAGTGAGATCAGCACGGTGGGCGCGGCGCACAGCCAGCCGACATTCTCCTCGCGGATCAGCTCGAAGACCCGGGCAGGCTCAGGCTTCGGCAGGCAAATGTGTGTGCCACCGACCGCGGTGATGATCCAGACAAACGTCCAGCCGTTGGCGTGGAACATCGGCAGGGTCCACAGGTACCGGTCGCCGACGGTGATGTGGAAGTGGACGAGGGTGCCGACGATGTTGGCCCAAGCGTTGCGATGCGTGATCATCACGCCCTTCGGCTTGGCCGTCGTGCCACTGGTGTAGTTGATGGTCAGCAGGTCGCTCTCGGCGACGTCGGAGCGCTTGAAGTCAGGTTGCGAGTGACCGACGAGGGTCTCGTACCCCAGCCAGCCCGTCCTGCTCCCGGCCGCACCGAGGCCCACGAAGTGCTCCACGCCGCTCAGCCTGTCTCGGACGCCGTCCACCGCATCGAAGTAATCCGGATGGACGCACATGACCTTGGCGCCGGAGTGCTCCACTATGTAGACGAAGTCGTCGGACGTCAGGCGATAGTTGATGGGCACGAGCACGGCGCCGATCTGAGGCACCGCATAGAAGGACTCGAGCAATTGGTGGGTGTTCGGCGCGATGTACGCCACGCGGTCGCCCTTCTTGACCCCCAATCCCTGCAGTGCTGAAGACCACCGGTCACAGCGCTCAAAGAACTGCTCGTACGTCATGCGCAGGTCGCCGTCGACCACGCTCTCGCGGTCTCCGTAAAGCTTGCGCGCGCGGCGAGCGAACTCGAGTGGCGTCAGCGGCGTTTCCATCCCCGGCCTCCATTCATGAATTGAGCATCAACGCAAAGTCGGCGTGCTCGATCCCACCGACGAAGGCTCCGTGGGCTTTCGGCTCCAGCTCCACGGCACGTTCATAGACGAATGCGTAGACGTTGTCCAGGATCCAATCGCCGTAGCCCTGGATGCGCAGACCGTAACGAAGGCCTTCGTCCTTCAGGCCTCGCGCGTACAGGTCCGTCGCGCGTGAGTACATCGCCTTGAGGATCTCCAGCTGCATGCTGAGCTCGGCGATCGTTCGTGCGTCGCCCTCCTCTTCGACCAGCCGCTCGACCTGCGTTTCGAGGTCGGCGATCTCCTTCTGGTAGTCGTCCACCCCGCCGTCGAGTGTACCGCTGGACTAATGAATGAGGTAGTTCGACGCCACCGACGCGGCAATCAGGATGGCAATGATGTTGACCACCTTGATCATGGGGTTGATGGCAGGGCCTGCGGTGTCCTTGTTCGGATCGCCGACCGTGTCGCCGGTCACCGAAGCCTTGTGCGCCTCGGAGCCCTTGCCGCCAAGGTTCCCCTCCTCGATGAACTTCTTGGCGTTGTCCCAGGCCGCGCCGCCACTCGTCATCTGAATGGCCACGAACAGACCGGTGACGATCGCGCCCAGCAGCATTCCGCCCAGGGCGCGGGGTCCCAGGATGAACCCGACCGCGATCGGCGCGATCACCGGAATCACGCCCGGCAGGATCATCTCTCGCTGCGCTGCCGCAGTCACGATTCGCACGGCCGTGCCGTACTCAGGCTTGGCGGTTCCGGCCATGATCCCCGGAATCTCACGGAACTGGCGCCGGACTTCCTCCACGACAAGGCCTCCCGCACGGCCGACCGCGAGCATTGCGAGCGAGCCGAAGAGGAAGGGCAGGATGCCACCGAGGAAGAGTCCGACGATGACTCGAGGATCGGACAGCTCGAAGGTGGTGGCGTGGCCGGCGCGCGCCAGCTCCTGCGTGTAAGAGGCGAACAGGACCAGGGCGGCGAGGCCCGCCGAGCCGATCGCGTATCCCTTGGTCACGGCCTTGGTCGTGTTGCCGACGGCGTCCAGCCGGTCGGTGACAGTCCGCACCTCTTCCGGCAGGTCCGCCATCTCGGCGATCCCGCCAGCGTTGTCCGTGATGGGACCGTACGAGTCGATGGCCACGATGATTCCGGTCATCGAGAGCATCGCGACGGCGGCGACGGCGATGCCGTACAGGCCGCCGAGGCTGTAGCTGAAGAGGATGCCGACGCCGATCACGACGACCGGCAGAGCGGTGGACATCATGCCGATCGCCTGGCCCGCGATGATGTTGGTCGCGTGCCCCGTGACCGACGCCTTCGCGATGAGGTGGACGGGCCAGTACGCGGTCTCGGTGAAGTACTCGGTGATGGCTACGAGCAAAACCGTGATGATCACGCCGACGAGGGCTGCGAAGAACAGGTTGTTGGGATCGGTGACACCGCCCCCGGCGACGAGGTACTGGTTCGACCGCATGTACTGGGTCACGAAGTAAAAGCCGACGATCGCGATCGCGACCGCGACCAGAAGCCCGGCGTAGAGCGCGCCCATGATCCAGCGGGGATTGAAGATGCGGACGAAGAAGCTGCCGGCGACCGAGCCAACGACACTGACTGCACCGAGCATGAGCGGATAGATCACCCAGCCGATCTGATTCCTGAAGAGGAGCGAGCCGAGCAGCATCGCCGCGATCATTGTCACGGCGTAGGT
>JBOHUP010000053.1:0-1519 GCA_050734615.1 Candidatus Dormibacteraceae bacterium
TCGTAGTTCATCGCCATCCACATCCAGGCCGTGCTGTCGGTCGCCTCGTGTGGTGTCACCGAGAGCAGGATCCCAAACGACAGCTCGCCGTGCTTGACCAGCGACGCGGACAGGGGTCGATGAACGCGATACGTGTAGGTCACGCTCGATCCGCGACCGGTGCCGTAGGGGTCTGGTTGGTAAACCGTCACCCCGGTCGCCAGCACTCCATCCGCGTTGACCTGGGCGTGGTAGTCGTCGATCTCGGGCCGCGCCCGGTCGCCAAGGATCCCTTCGTGGACGAACGGGAAGTGGCCGACGTCGAGAAAGTTCTCGATGACCCGCGGGCCGCTCGCACGAACGCGATACGGCCCGGCCATCAACACGTTGTGCGCCGGCGCTTCGAGCAGCTCAAAGGTCGGGATGCCTTTGGCACCGGTGCCGAGAGTCACCCAAACGAGCCCATGGGCGACCTCCGCGCGGAAGGTGCCGACGCGCGCCCTGGCCGGCGGCGCCTGTTCGGGATGCGCGGGAATGTGGACGCAGCGTCCATCCGTCCCGTATGTCCAGCCGTGGTACGGGCACTCGAGGCGGGATCCGTCGACGACGTGGCCCAGCGACAGTCGCGTGCCGCGATGAACGCAGAGGTCGCGCCATGCGATGACGTCATCGCCGGATCTCCAAACCACGACGTCTTCGCCCAGCAGTCGCGCGCCGATCGGCCCGCCGCCCGCCAGCTCCGCGACCCGCGCCACCGGGTGCCAGTCGTCGATGAGAACCGGGTCGTCGATCACTGGCGTTTCGTCGGGCGCTGGTTCAGGCCAGAGGGGCGGTCAGCTCGACCTGGATGTTGTCCGGGTCGCGGAAGGGGAGCACGGAGATGCCGAAGCCGGCCAGCGGAACGATCGGCCCGTGCGGGACCTTGCGCTGGTCGAAGAGCCGCACCGCGTCCTCGAGCTCGGCGTGGGTGGCGACGCTGAAGCTCAGGTGGTCGAGGCCCACGCGGTCCTCGTCGAAGGTGTCGCCCTTGGCTGCCACTGGTCGCAGGCCGAGCAGCAGGCTGCCGCGGACCAGGACGCAGCCGCCCCAAAGGACGGGATATGTCTCCTCGGCCTTCGGGTTGTCGGACGGAGGCGAGTCGACGGCGACGTCGAAGCCGAGCAGGCTGGTGTAGAAATCGCGGCTGCGGTTGACGTCGGTCACCGTCAGGCGCAGGTGGTGAACGCCGCCGGTGTTGATCAGGCCGCTCATAAGTCCCCTCCCAAGATGCAGTCTCCGAAGTGCTGATTCTCCGCCGCCGAGTGGCGTCTCGCAACCATCGTCCACGCGCCGCCGCTAGGCCGTTGGCGAAGGATGCGCGACGACTGGGGCCGGCTCGATCAGCGGGCCGGCCCTCATCACTGCCGCCGCAGCCAGCGCTCGATCTCTTTTCACCGCCAGGAGGGACGCCACCCAGATCGCGATGACGCCGACCACGCCCAGCTCCGCCAACAGGCGAAGGATCACGAGGTTGGAGTAGCCACTCACCAGGAGTTCCTGC
>JBOHUP010000054.1:0-3748 GCA_050734615.1 Candidatus Dormibacteraceae bacterium
CGTGGTCTGTGAGCCAGCCGGCCGGATACGCCACGGCGGCCCCCACCGCGTTATGCGCCAGGTAGAAGCCCACCGCGGCGGACAGGGCCATCGGCCGGCTCAGCTCGGGCTGCACCAGCTGCGCGGCACGCAGCGTGAAGAAAGCGGTGGCGAAGTTGCCGACGCCGAAGATCGCGACCGGCACCATGAGGCGCCAGAGCGCAGGCGGCATGGGCACACGAAGCGGTACGGGCTCTGGACGGCCGGTTCGCGGGTCGCGGGTGATCAGGGCGAAAAGGACGACGCAGACGGCTCCCGGGATGAGGGCCGCCCAGAAGACGGTGCGGAATCCCTGCCCCGAGGTCAGGAGGAGCAATGCCACAGCCGGGCCGATCAGGGCGCCCGCGGTGTCGAGCGCCTCGTGCAGGCCGAAAGCTTTGCCGAGGTCCTTCTGGTCGACCGAGGCGGCCAGCATGGCCGAGCGGATCGGCTGCCGCAAGCCGCGGCCCATCCAGGCCAGCGAGCGCGCGATGACGACCTGGGGCCAGCTCGTGATCGCGATCAGCAGCGCGAGGCCGGCCACGGTCGTCCCGTAGCCGCCGACCGCCATCCGCTTGCGCCAGGAGACCCGGTCGCTGTACCAACCGCTCCAGAGCTTGACCACGGCGGAAGAGCCGTCCCCCAATCCCTCGATCAGCCCCACCGCAAACGCAGGCGCCCCAAGGCCGGCGGTGATGAAAAGCGGCAGCACCGCGAACACCATCTCGTAGTTGGCGTCGGCGGCCAGGTCGGCGATGCCGATGCCGATGACGTTGCGGTTCAGCCACCGCCTGCCGGTGCCGGCCGGAGCCCGCTCGGTCAGCCGATCTCCAGCGATTCGGCGCGGAACGGGCCGCCGTCCTTGTCGGCCATGAATGCGTTGGTGTCGACGGGCTTGCCCTCGTGCACGGCCACGATGAGATAGACGTAGCCCGCCCACGCGCGCTCGGTGTCGAACCGCGAGGCCTGCGCCGGATGGTCCGGATGGCTGTGGTAGTAACCCACGATGTCGAGACCCTCGGCGTCGGCCTCCCGCTGGATGCGGACGTGGTCGCGAGGGTCGATCTCGTAACGGTCGCGAGCCCGCTCGACCACGATGTTGCGCGCTCGACGCACGTCGGTGACCGTGCCGTTGCCGCGCGGGCCGAGCATGATGCCGCAGATCTCGTGCGGGTAGCCCTCCGCGCCGTGCGCACGGATCGCCTCCATGGCGGGCTCGAGGATCTTCATCTCGGCCTGGCGCCGTACAGCCCGGTCGACAGGTATCGGTCGCCCGAATCGGGAAAGACGGTGACGATGACGCCGTGGCCGATCTTCCGGGCCAGCTTGCCGACCGCCCACAGCGCCGCACCGCTCGAGTGGCCGACGAGCATCCCTTTGCTTCGCGCGCATGCGCGGGCGAGGTCGTATGCGGCCTCCGTCGGGCATCCCCAGATCTCGTCCGCGAGGCCGGCGTCCCAGATCGCCGGAACGATCGAGGTGGGCAGGTGCTTCAGGCCTTCGAGACCGTGGAACGCGTCCTCGGGCTCGACGGCGATGGTTCGAATCGAAGGATCGTGCTCCTTCAACCGCCGCGAGGTGCCGACGAACGTCCCGGTGGTGCCGAGGCCCGCGACGAAGTGCGTCACCCTTCCGCCGGTCTGCTGCAGGATCTCCACCGCGGTGCCGTCGTAGTGGGCGCGCCAGTTGGCCGAGTTTGAGTACTGGTCCGGATAGAAATAGCGATCGGGGTCCAAAGACACGATGTCGCGGACCATGCGGATCGCGCCGTCGGATCCCTCGCCGGCATCGCTGTACACGATCTCGGCCCCGTACGCCGTGACCAGCGCCTTGCGCTCCGCGCTGACGTTGGCCGGCATGACGAGCTTGATGCGGTAACCCTTGGCCGACCCGACCAGCGCGTAGGCGATGCCGGTGTTGCCGGAGGTCGAGTCGATGATGGTTTTGGCGTGGGTCAGCGCTCCGCGACGCTCTCCGTCCTCGATCATCGACAGCGCCGCGCGGTCTTTCACGGAGCCGCCCGGGTTGAACCACTCGGCCTTGGCGTAGACCTCGACGCGCGGGAACTCCTTCTCGAACATCGGCACGCGCAGCAGAGGCGTGTTGCCGATGAGCTGAGTGATCTCGGTGGCTCCCATGGTCCGCATGTTCAAAGGATAGAAAGGCCGCTCAGCCGGCGAAGTGGACGGCCAGGATCGCGCCCAGCACGAACAACGCCGCGATCGTGTAGCCGATCAGCGATCGCCGGTAAACCGTCCCGCCCTCTGGGGCGAGGATGTTGAGGATCGCCTTGCCGATCAGGAACCCCCCGCCGAGCAGCGTGACCGGCGCGCTCTTCGCCAGGACGCCATAGAGCAGGATCGCGCTCGCCAGGACCACTTCGACCAGCTGCAGGAGCGTGTAGGCGGCCACCTGGCTCAGGACGCCAGCGCCTGCTGGAAGTCGGCGACGATGTCGCCCGGATCCTCGATCCCGACCGACACGCGCACGGTACCGGGGCCTACGCCCAGCTCAGAACGCTCGTGAGGCGTCAGCGAACGGTGTGAGGTGATCTCGGGATACGAGATCGTGGTCTCGACGCCGCCAAGGCTGGCGGCAAAGGTGGCCAGCTCGAACCGATCGATCATGCGCTGCACCGCCGCACGCCCTCCCTCCAGGTCGAAGGCCATCATGCCCCCGGCGCCGGCCGGCAGCACGCGTCGCGCCACGTCGAATGAAGGCGAGCCCTCGAGCAGCGGGTGATGCACCCTCACCACGCCTGGCATGGTGCGCATGGCCCGGGCCAGCGCCAGCGAGTTTTCGCTGTGCCGGATCATCCTCACGTCGAGGGTGCGCAGGCCCCGAAGCGCGAGCCAGGCCTCGAAGGGGCCGAGGGGCGTCCCGGTGCGCACGGAGCGGGCCCGCGCGAGGCTCATGAGCCCCGAGCTGCCCACGATGACGCCGGCGACCAGGTCGGAGTGGCCGCCGAGGTACTTGGTCGCGCTGTGCATGACCGCTGTCGCGCCCAGCTCGAGCGGACGGCAGAGCATGGGGCTCGCGAAAGTGTTGTCGACCAGGAATGGGACGTTCTTGTCCCCCGCGATGGCGGCGATGGCCGCGATGTCGGGCACGTGGCAGAGCGGGTTGGTGATCGTCTCGGCCAGGACGAGGCCCGCGCCGTCCACGGCCCGCCTCACCGAATCGAGGTCGCTGAGGTCGAGCAGGTGGACCTCGTAACCGGCCGGCTCGAACTCCTGGCGCAGCAGCGCAGTCGTACCGCCGTAAAGCTCGCGTGTGGCAACTATGGTCGTCGGTCGCGGAGCCAGCGCGAGGATGGCGATGTTCAGCGCCGCCATGCCCGATGCGGTGGCCACGCCCGCCTCGGCGCCCTCGAGCTCGGCGACCGCGCGCTCCAGCATCTCCCGGTTGCTGTTCGAATTTCGCCCGTAGTAATGCCCAGGGCGCTCGCCGCGCGCGACGGCGTCGTAATCGTCGAGGTCCGTATACACGTGGACGGCGGCGGCGCTGATGTCAGGTGCGAGCGGGCTTCGCGCCCCAAGCTCGCGGCCCGAATGGACGGCTCGAGTCGAGCGTCTCAACGCAGCTTGGTGCGGCCCGCGTAAGCGGCCGCGGCGCCGAGCTCGGCCTCGATGCAAAGCAGGCGGTTGTACTTCGCGACACGATCTGACCGTGCCGGCGCGCCGGTCTTGATCATCCCTGCACCCGTGGCGACGGCCAGGTCGGCGATCGT
>JBOHUP010000055.1:0-3187 GCA_050734615.1 Candidatus Dormibacteraceae bacterium
GGACTGTGGAACGGATGACACTAGCGACTCCGCTGAGCTGGATGGTCCTCGTCGCCGCCAAGGCCTTGATGAGCGACTCTACCGATGAGATGGCCAGGGCTGTTGCCGCCACAGTCAGCAGTGATGATTCATAGATGCCTGTCAGGAGGGTGAACAGGGCGAGGCCGTAGAGCAGCGCGCCTGCGGCTTTCGCCGACACCTGCCCGGCGTCGACAAGTCGACCGAAGACCGCCAGGCTCGAAACCATCGAGCCGGCATAGAGGGCAGAGACGAGTGCCAGGAAACCCGCGCCGTCTCGTAAGAGCGACGGATGGAGCAACGCCAGCCATATCGCCACTGACAAGAGCAGCGCCAGGTCGGCGATGGTGTCGAGTCGCCCTCCATGGCGCGATGCGACACCCAGTTGGCGTGTCAGCCGGCCGTCGAAGTAGTCGGTCAGCCCGCACAATATGACGCCGAACCGACCAGACCTACGTTCGCTGCTGAGCGCCAGTGGCCACATAGCTGCGACCAGAGCCAGACGTAGGGAGGTGACCCAGTCGGCGGCGGACATCCCGAGCATCGATATACCTCAAATGGGGAACGATGGTATGTGCAGGACTCAGCCAAATTCGCGCCTGAAGAAGATCGCAACGTTCTGACACTGCTGATAGCTGGATAACCGAAAGCGTCCGCTGCTGTCATCGAGTTCGAAAACGGGCGCAACGTCACCCATGTTGCTGTCGCAGGGAGAAGGGGGGATGAGTTGCAACCCTCTACACGCCGACCGGCTCGCGAACCAGTATCGCCGTGATCCTTCCATCGATCCACTCGCGACGGATGATCAGAACCTTGCCTATGAATGTATGGATCTTCATGCGCTCGTGGACGATGGCGTCTTCATAGGGAAGTACGTGCCGCTCGACGCGGCGCATGGCTTCATCGAAGTCGCGGACTATCTTCTGGCTGCCGGCCACGATGATGAGCCGGCCCGCGCCGTTGGCGTATGCGCCGAGCTGGCTCGAGGAGGCCGAAACGACAACGAGGTCGCCGTCTTCGATGATCGCTTGGACGCTGCCTACCATGTAGTCCGGCGCTGCGGTGAGCTTTCGCATCTCCCGAGCCTGGGTCTGGCGGTCCATCTTCATGTAGCGCGGGCGCAGAGCGTCGTACCGGCCCGACTCGAAGAGGTCCTGGTACACGCCGATGTCCACAAGCGTCTTTGATTTGCCGGAGTGGACTTCGGCGCCTTCGGGAACCAGGTCGAGGACCATGCGGCGAGCCTCCTTGGCCGTGTTCACGACGCGCGCGTCAATGTTGTTGGCGCGGATCGCCCCCAGCACTCTCTCGATGACGGCTTCGGGAGCTGGGGATGTGAAGTCCCGGTCCTGGGTGAGCCCGGCGCTACCTGTCACCCGTCAGGTGCTTGCGTTGGCGGCCTTCTCGGTCTCCTTCGCCTCGACGACCTCGCCCTCGATGTGGATCTTGATCTCGTTGCTGACGATGAACTTGCCATCGAGCATCATCTCGAACTTCATGCCGAAGTCCTTTCGGTTGATCTCTGTCTCAGCCTAGTAGCCATAGCGATGACCCATGTTCGGATCGTTGAACTCCCCGAAATTGACGGCGTCGAAGGTCACGGGCTTGGTGACGGCCTTGATGGTCAGGTCACCGCTCACCTTGTATCGATCTTTGCCGGCCGGCTCGATCTTCGTGCTCTTGAAGTGCATGGTCGGAAACTTGTCGATTTCGAGGAAGTTGGACGAGCGCAGGTCCTTGTCCCTCTGCTCGTGGTGGGTGCGGATGCTCTCCGTCTTGATCGTGGCTTCGAAACGCGAGCTTTCCGGTTTCTCAGGGTGTATGTCACCGCTGACGGTGACGTCGGCAAAGTGACCGCGCACCGTCATCATCCCCAGATGCTTGGCCGAGAACTCGACCTGAGTGTGATACGGATCGAACTTCCAGGTACTCATCGCAGACCTCCTGTCTGAACTAAGAGTGGTAGGGGCCAAACCCGCCGCCGACGTTAGTTTTGGCTTTCCTTGGGAGTTGAAACGCGACGATGTCTGGCCTGATCCATGATCTTGCGCAGTTGCTCGAGGTGCGAGTCGTCATGAGCCAGGCCGCCAAGGAACCGGCCCACAGCGTTCATTGGCGGGCGCGCCGGGTAAGGGGTATAGAGGTTTTCCAGGTGGGGCTCGTCCGGCCAGGCGGCCAGCATACCCAGGCGCATTCGGCGACTTTCCTCGATGCGGCGGCGGATGAATTCGCCGGTTCGCGCCTGTTCCCACGGCACCTCAAAGCGCGAACGGCCTTCAACTGGCAGGCCGCGAGCGAGGACTAACGAGAGCGCGGCCGATTCTTCGGACTACGCGGTCCTATGGACGACGACGTGACCCAGTGTCCAGACGAGACCGACGTCCTCCGGCCGAACCGCGAACGTATCGTCGGCCTCGGGATCGTCAGGCACCATCACAACGTCCTCGTCGATGGCGTCGTCGATCGAACCTAGCTGCAGATCACACATTTCGTCGGTAAGCCGAGCCAGATCCTTAGGGCTGAGATCGGCTGCCAGGTCCTGGATGCCGACCTCCCCACGATGTACAAGTCCGAAGTCGAGCACAACCCCTGGAACTCAGGCGGAGGATGGATGATTCCAGGCTTTCGGACGGTTTGAGGTGGCGTGGCCGCTGCAACGGTCCTGTACCAGGACATGGAGACCAGCACGGAGCACGCTCAGCCCGAAGGCGATGCGCTGTGGGTCACGCTTCCCGAGTGGAGGGTGACCATAGGCCTGGAACCTGGGTAACATCGAGCGCGACTACGGCACGACCTTTCAGGAGGCGTTGAAAGACCCGGCAAGCGGCACGTTCTATCCCCCACTCGACCTGGTGGATGACCCTGATATCAAAAAGATCTGGATGAGGTGAGAAATGGCTGAGTTTCGCCGCCGCTACTTCGATTCCCGCAAGACCTACGCGGATTACTTCAAGGAGACCCACGCAGCGGGTGCACTGGACGCGAAGACCAAAGAGTTGATGCATCTGGCGTTAGTGCTTGCTCTGCACTGCGAACCTTGAGCGGTGTCCCACTTCGCAGGTGCGAAGAAGCTCGCAGCAACTCGCAATTTCAATCCGATAGTTCTCGTTCACAGATTGAGCCAGCAGGTCTGCGGGATCCGCAGGCCGATGAGTTGGGTGCCGTTGAT
>JBOHUP010000056.1:0-2225 GCA_050734615.1 Candidatus Dormibacteraceae bacterium
TCGTAGTGGTGCGCCCGCACCGCGTGGACGACCGGGGCGGGAACCCCG
Source organism: Candidatus Dormibacteraceae bacterium (assembly GCA_050734615.1). GTDB lineage: Bacteria > Chloroflexota > Dormibacteria > Dormibacterales > Dormibacteraceae > DASXBJ01. Next base: position 49 of record JBOHUP010000056.1, read on the forward strand.
TGCCGCTGGAGACGGTCTGCGCCGATCACGGCGTGCGAACCCTCGACCTCGTGGTCGATGGCCTTGCCGATGTCGTGCAGCAGGCCTGACAACTTCGCGATGCGGACGTCGGCGCCGATCTCCGAGGCCATCATGGCCGCGAGATAAGCGACTTCCTTTGAGTGGTTGAGCACCTGCTGCCCGTAGCTGGTACGGAAACGCAGGATGCCCAGATGGCGGACGACCTCGGGGTGCAAACCCTGAAGGCCGACCTCCAGGACCGCCCACTCCCCCTCCTCTTTGACCCTTTGCAGGACCTCCTGGCGGGATTTGGCGACGATCTCTTCGATTCGGGCCGGATGGATCCGGCCGTCCACGATCAGTTTGTTCAGCGCAACCCGCGCCACCTCACGGCGGACCGGGTCGAAGCCGCTGATGATCACGGCTTCCGGGGTATCGTCGACGATGAGGTCGATCCCCGTCGCCTGCTGGAGGGCGCGAATGTTGCGCCCTTCCTTGCCGATGATGCGGCCCTTGAGCTCATCGGTCGGCAGCGGCAGAACCGAAACCGAGACCTCGGCGGTCTGGTCCGCGGCGATGCGCTGGATCGACTCGGTGACGATCTCCCTGGCCCGGCGTTCGCTCTCGTCACGGGCGGCCAGCTCGGCCTCCCGCACCTTGCGCGCAACCTCGTTGCGCAACTCCTGCTCGACCTGGCCCATCAGCACTCCCTGGGCCTCCTGGCGGGTCATGTTGGCGATCCGCTGGAGCTCCTTTTCCTGCTGGCGGTATGTGTCTTCGAGCTGGGCCTTGATCTCGTCGAGCGCCTTCTCGCGGTTGCCAAACTCGCGCTCCCGACGGTTGAGGTCCTCGCCCTTGCGGTCGAGGTTCTCTTCCTTTTGAAGAAGACGCTTTTCGATCTGCTGCGACTGCGCCCGGTACTCCCGGGATTCCAGTTCGGCGGCGGTGCGGATCTTAACCGCCTCCTCTTTCGCCTCGAGAAGCTTCTCCTTGGCTTGTGTCTCGGCATCGCCAAGGGTCTGCTGGGCTTTGAGCTCGAGGACGTTAGTTCCGTCACTCTGCCGGCGCTGAAGCAGCCAGTAGGCGGCTCCAAAACCGGCGAGGAGTGCCACCACCACCAATAGCGGTACGTAGACGATGACAGGCATGTGACATGCACCTCGTTTATTCGATTGTCAAAGTGCGTGACCATGGCAGGACCTGCCGGATCCCGCCTCGGGTTGGCTCTATGACTGCGGGCGTCAAAATGCGCCCGCGAGGAGTCAAATTCTAGGCTTCTGGCTGCGCCGCCGTCCCGGACCACGCCGCCTGGCAAGCGGCCCTGGCGACTCCCGGTGAGAACCCGCGCCGAAGCAGCTTCGGCCCGACCGATTCGAGCATCTCTCGGAAACCCGTGTCAGCCTTGCGGCCGTACAGGCGCTTGGCCAGGACGGTCGCCGAAGCCAGTTGGGTCTCAGCGTCGAAACCGGCGAGCGCGCTGGCGGCGACTCGACGATCGACCCCCCGCGCGGAGAGCTCCGCCGACAGCGCCCGCGGCCCGAGGCCGGACTGGCGTCGCCGCACATGGCCCTCGGCGAACGTCCGATCGTCGAGGTATCCCAGCTCGTCCAAGCGCGCCACCGCCGCGTCGACCTCGGCTTCCACGTAGCCACGCCGGCCCAGCTTGCGGCGCAGCTCAGAACGGGAGTGCGCCCGCCGCCCGAGCAGCCTCAGCCCCGCGTCGAGCGCGCCAACGGTAGGCTTCCTGGCGCCGGCGGCCCTGGTGGTGCCTCTAGGACTCCTCTGACGCACCTGCCGGCGCCCTCACAGGACTCGTGGCTTTCGCCGGTGTGATCGCGCCCGTCGTACCGCCGTTGGTGGCCTTGTCCCTGACCCTGGCCTCGATCTCGGCCGCCAGTGTGGGATTCTCGCGGAGGTAGTTGCGCACGTTCTCCCGGCCCTGGCCGAGGCGCTGGTCGCCGTAGGAGATCCAAGTGCCGCTCTTCTCGAACACGCCGTACTCGATGGCGGCGTCGATCAGCGAGCCTTCACGCGAGATGCCCTCGTTGAAGAGAATGTCGAACTCGGCCGACCGGAACGGAGGGGCGACCTTGTTCTTGACGACCTTGACCTTGACTCGCGCGCCGACCGAGTCCAGGCCGGACTTGATGACATCCACCTTGCGGATGTCGAGCCTG
>JBOHUP010000057.1:0-4024 GCA_050734615.1 Candidatus Dormibacteraceae bacterium
CCTGAACTTCGGAGACCAGCGCAAGCCACTGCCTTACGCGTACACGTCGGAGGACGATCTCGTGACCCTGGTGAGGTTCTACGCGGAGCAGGCTGGCAAGCACTTCGACCTCGCCAACCCGATGGTCACGATCACGCTGCGCGACGGCAGTCGACTCAACGCGATCCTGCCGCCGACGGCCAAGCCGCTCGCGATCACGATCCGCAAGCAGCAGCTCCGCCGCTTCATGAAGCTGGAGGATCTGGCGAATGCCGGCACCCTGCCGCGCGCCGCGGTGCCACTCCTGGAGGCCGCCGTGCGCGGCCGGCTGAACGTGGTCATCAGCGGGCCGACGGGGACGGGCAAAACCACGCTCGCCCGGGTGCTGGCGCTGATGATCCCGGAGGGGGAGCGCACGTGCGTGCTGGAGACCGAGACCGAGCTCTGGCTGCACGACCTGCGGGAGGACTTCATCAGCCTCGAGGAGCGCGACGCCAACGTCGAGGGTAGCGGGCGGATCACGCTGCAGGATCTCTTCCAGCGCGGCGCGCTGCGGCAGCGCCCGCGCCGGATCATCGTGGGTGAGGTCCGCGGCAAGGAGGCTCTGGACATGATCCATGCCATGACCTCGGGCCACGACGGCAGCTTGACGACGCTCCATGCCAGCAACCCACGCATGGCGGTGAACCGCCTTGAGGTGATGGCGATGTCCGCGGACAGCAACCTCGCCCCGCACGTCGTCCGGAGCATGGTCGGCGGTGGCGTCGACCTGATCGTCCACCTCGGTGCGTTCAACCGGCAGCGCCAGGAGGTCCGGCGGCTGGCCGCTCTCGCCTTCGTCGACGAGAACCCGGAGGACCCGCTCGGGGCCCCGGTCGTGGCCGAGCTCGTGCGCTACCGGCCCGAGCTTGATTCCTGGACCTGGCAGGCCGTGAACGTCCGCCACATGCCCGACAAGGTCTGGCACAAGCTCGAGGCCGCGGGCGAAGACCCGGAGAGCGTCGTCCAGCAGGTGCTCGCCGGTGTCTAGGACCATCGCGTTCGGCTCGCTCGCGGTGGCGGTGGTTCTGTTGGTCGCCGTGGCATCGCCGGACCTCCGGCCGGCCGCCCGCCGCCTGCGCGAGATCGGCAGGGCGGCACTGCAGGTGGACGCCGCGCGCGTGGTCCTCTCCCAGGCGGGACTCGGGACCCTGCCGGTCGTGGCCTGGATCACGAGCCGCCTGGGGTTGTCCTTCCTCGTCGGGCTGGCGGCCTGGATCTGGTTTGGCTTCCCGGTGCTCGGCCTGATCGGATTCCTGGTCGTGCACCACCTGCTCGGTGTGCTGTTGGAGATCCGGAGGCAGCGCGTCGAGGCCCGCCGGCAGGAGGCGCTGCTCGACGCCCTGCGCTACGGCGTCGCCCTCATGTCGCGGGCGGGGAATGCCACCCAGATGATGGAGGCGCTCGCCCAGAACGGGCCCTTCCTGGTCCGGCCGATCTTCGCTCGGATCGTGCTCGCGGGCGGTTTCGGACCAGGCGGTGCGGCTTTCGCGGAGGCCCTTGAGCGCGCCCGCGACGAGGTCGCCGATCCCCTCTTCGACGACCTCTCGCTCGCCATGCTGCTGCACTGGCGGCAGGGCGGCAAGCTGGTGCCCGCGCTGGAGGCGCTGATCGAGGATTGGTCGGAGACCATCCGGCTGCAGCGCGAGGCCAAGGCGATGCGCGCGGGGATCGAGGCCTCGGTGGTCCTGCTGGCGATCCTCCCCTTTGTCTTCCTGGTCACCCTTCAGATGCTGGCGCCCGCCCTTCTCGCGCCGCTGCGGACCACGGCCGGCGAGGGGGTCTTCGCCGTCGCCGTCTGCTGGATGGCGATCGGGTTCGGCGTCCTGCGCCGGATGTCGGAGCCGCCGCGGGAGGAGCGGATTCGTCTCCGCGAGGTGGTTGCATGACTCCGCCGCTGGCGGCCACCCTCGGCCTCTCCGGCGTCATCGGCCTGGCCAGCGCGGTGCTCATCGTGATCTGGCCCCGCCGGCTCACCGCCGAGGAGTGGATGTTCCATCGCCGGGCGCTCTCAGCCGTCCAGGGAGGTGCGAGCGAACCCGCGTTGGGCGTGCTCCGACTGCCCTCAGGCGGAGGCTGGCTTTCGAAAGTGTTGTGGGAGCTGGTGCCCGCACCGGACGCCGATGTCAGACTGTTGCAGATCCTCGGCCGGGCGGTGCCCGCTGAGCGCATTGCTCGCCACCTCGGAACCATCGCCGCCGGCGCCGGAGTCGCCGGCCTGGCTGCAACCCTGCTGGTCGGGCTCATGACGCGGACGCCCTGGCTGGCGGCGGCAGCGCCCGCGCTCGCAGTCCTGGCCGCGCTCGCCGCTCCTGCCGGTCAGCTGCTCAGCTGGAAGCTCGGCGCGAAGAGCATCCGAACTGGGGTCCAGCGCCGGCTGCCCCGAGTCCTGACCGGCGCCCGAGTGCTGCTCGAGGCCGGTGCCGTCACGCCCGAGGGCGCGCTGGCGGCGGCGGTTGCGGCCTACGAGGATCCTGCCTCGGGGCTGCTGCGAGAGGCTCTGCGCGTCAAGGAGGTGCGGCGCCTCGACCTGGAGGCGGCCCTCGACGAGGTGGCGGAGCAGTACGCCGACGACGAGATCCACAAGCTTGCCGACGCCTTCCGCGTGGGTCACCGATACGGCACCGGGATGTCGGCCCTGCTGGCGGACGTCTGCCGGCGGATGCGGCAGGCCTGGCACGCCCGCTATCGGGAGCGCATCACGAGGGCCCCGGTGCTGATGCTCCTGCCGGCCCTGGTCTTCTTCGTGATCCCGCTCCTCGGCCTGGTCATGTTCCTCATCTTCACTCCGCTGCTTGGGACCCTGGGACGGCTGTGAACCAGCGCGGCCAGGCCATGGTAGAGTACGGAATGACGATGCTGGCCCTGATGGTCCTGGTCGTCGGCACGGCGCAGGTGGCCATCTTCCTCAACTACCGCACCAACCTGGACCTGGCGACGAGAGAGGGCGCCTTCCAGGCCAGCCTGGTCGGGCATCAGCCCGCGGATGGCCAGACGGCGGCGGCCGAGCTCTGGGCTCGACTGGAACCGGGGGCGGCCCCCGCGACCATCACGGTCACCCAGGACGGCAACCTCATCATCGTGAGCGCGGACGCATATGCGCCCGCGCTGGTACCGGTGCCCATGCCGCCCTTCACCAGGATGGCTGTGCACGCTCGCTCGGTCCACACCCTGGAACGGTTCGAGCCGGGATCGACCGCGTGAGGGCCTCGGAGTCGGCACAGGCGCTTGTCGAATGGGCCCTGAGCGCTTTCGTGCTGATGTTGTTCGCACTGGGAACCATCGCCGTTGGCCAGATCGTCGGCGAGGACATGGCGGTTCGCGAGGCGGCGAGCGAGGCCGCGTACGCGGCTGCGCGAGCGCCGAGCGCTCAGGCCGCCCAGGTCGCGGGCCAGGACGCGGCCAAGCAGGCGGCGCAGGGCTCGCAGCTGCAGGACCTCGAGGTGACGATCGACACCGCCGGCTTCCAGCGGGGCGGGACGCTGACCGTCACCGTGCACGCCTACGTCAGCCTGGCCGCCTTCCCGATCGTGTCCGAGATCCTGGGCCGGCGGGTGCCCCTGACCTGGCAGTCGCGGGCGCTGATCGAGCCCTTCAGGAGCCGCACTGTGCGCCAGTGAGGCGCCACGTAACCATGTGGGATGAAAGAGCCCACCCGTGTTCTGTCGCAGCAGCGCACGGAAGCTGGGGGCAGTCTGACCTTGGAGATGCAGGGAAGGACGGAAGCGGCCCCGACAACGACGGACGGAGCATGCACCGCCAGAGGCTCCGGTCCGGCAAGCAAGACGGGACGGTGTACGAATGCAGAAACCAGTGGTTGAACCCTCTTCAGAACGGTACCGGCTCAAACCTGGTGGATACGGGCCGGGTAGGCAGTGAAAGCGCGTCAGACAGTTCTTTGAGGCGCGCTTCTCGGCTTCCCATTGTGCGTGCGGAGGTCGAGGTCTCGGGGAAGAACTGCGGCGTACCCGAGACAAGCTGTAGGGGAAGAGCTGGACACCACCCC
>JBOHUP010000058.1:0-9809 GCA_050734615.1 Candidatus Dormibacteraceae bacterium
GGCCAGGAGTTGGTCGAGCTCATAGTCATCATCGCGTGCTTCTTCATCGCGGCGCTCGCGAGCGGCACCGAGACGGCGCTCACATCGGTCGGCCGCCTGCGCGTCCGCTTCCTCGCCGAGCAGGGGCACAAGGCCGCCGAGATCCTGCAACGGTTGCGCGCGGACCCCAACCGCTTTCTGTCCACGGTGCTGTTCGTCAACACGCTGGCGCTGATCGTCGCCTCGAGCTCGGCGACGCTGCTCACCGACTCGATCTTCACAAGGTGGGGAGTGCCGTCCGGGTGGCGGCTGTGGTTGGCCCTGCTGGTGTCCCTTGTCCTCTCGATCCTCCTGCTGATCGCGGCTGAGGTCACTCCGAAGACGCTGGCCATCAGCCATGCGGAGCGGGTCGCGCTCGCGGCCGCTGGGCCGGTGGACCGGCTCGCCACATTTCTCGGCCCCGTGCTGTTCGCGGTCACCATCGTCTCGAGGGCTCTGACCGCCGGCCGCGCAGCCCGAGCGCCCTACCTGTCAGAGCAGGAGCTGCTCACGCTGCTGCACGTCTCCGAGGAGCAGGGGGTGATCGAGGAGCAGGAGCACCAGATGATCCACGGCATCATCGAGATCGGCGACAAGACTGTGCGCGAGATCATGATCCCGCGGACCGACATCGTCGCCGTCGAACGCGGGGTCGGCCTGCGAGAGATCGTCCGGCTCTTCAAGGAGCACCGGCACACGAGGATGCCGGTATACGAGGACGACATCGACCACGTCGTCGGCCTGATCCACACGAAGGACCTGCTGCTCTACTACACGCTGTCCAGCTCGCAGAAGTTCGACATCGAGAAGATCCTGCGGCCGATCGAGTTCACGCCGGAGCAGAAGAAGGTCGACGAGCTCTTGAACGACATGAGGACCAAGAAGGTCCACATGATGATCGTGGTCGACGAGTATGGCGGGACCGCGGGTCTCGTGTCGCTGGAGGATCTCCTGGAGGAGATCGTCGGCGAGATTCGCGACGAGTACGACTCGGCCGAGGAGGAGCAGCTGGTGATCCTCAGCGACCATGAGGCGCGCGTCGACGCGGGCTTTCCCCTCGAGGAGCTCAACTCGCGCCTGGGGCTCGCGATCGAGGAATCCGGCGACTACGACTCGGTGGGCGGATACGTGCACGCAGTGCTGGGCAAGATCGCCCAGGAGGGCGACACGATCACGGGCGGGCGGGCGATATGGACGGTCGAAAAAGTCGTCGGGCGGCGGATCGAGACGGTCCGGCTCACCGCCGAGCAGCCCTGGCCGGACGAGGCGCTGGGCCGCGACGGCCATGCGGAAAAGGGCCACGTGGAGGAAGGTTCTGGCCACTTATAGCGACCGCGCGGTCGTGCTGCGCAAGCTCGACTATGGCGAAGCGGACCGGATCTTCACCCTGCTCACGCGCGGCCACGGCAAGGTGGGGGCGATCGCCAAAGGCGTCCGCCGCCCGGAGTCGAAGCTCGGCCCGTCGCTCGAGCTGTACGGGCACGTCGACCTGCTGCTGGCGAAGGGCCGCGGCGACCTCGACGTGGTCGCGCAGGTGCAGCGGATTCCGGGGTACCGCATCGAGGGCAACGTCGAGACCATGTCGCACGCCGCGCTCATCGCCGAGCTGGCCGAGCGCGTCTGCGAGGACCGCCATCCCGTCGACGGGGTGTACGAGCTGACGGTGATGGCGCTTTACGAGCTGGCCCGCGAGACGGACCCGCGGCGGGCCTCCGCATATTTCCTAATGGCGGCGCTCGACCTGCTCGGCTACGCGCCGCAGCTGGCCGCGTGCGTATCGTGCGAGAAGCCGCTTGCCGCGAAGCCGGCGGCGTTCAGCGCGGAGGCCGGCGGGTTTCTGTGCGACCGCTGCGCGATGCCGGTCATGTCGCTGGTCCCGCTTTCGGCGATCAAGGTGCTGCGGCTCATGGCGTCGGGCGACCTGGACACCTACCGGCGCCTGAAGCTGGACATGGCGCTGATGTCATCGATCGAGGGCGTGCTCACGACACAGCTGGAGCATCACCTGGACCGGCGCTTGAAGTCGCTACAGTTCCTGCACCAGATGCGAGGAGCGTGAGATGTTGAAAGCAGAGAACGCGTTCAGCGGCTTTTCGGTCAACGACCTGGGGGCGGCCAGGACGTTTTACGAGGGGACCCTCAGCCTCGAGGTGGTGGACGCCGCCATGGGAGGCCTTCGCCTGAAGGTCGGCGGACTCAACGGCGTTTACGTCTACTCCAAGGAAGACCACGTCCCGGCGACGTACACGATCCTGAACTTCCGGGTCGACGACATCGATCAAGCCGTCGATGACCTGGCCGCCAAGGGCGTCAAGTTCGAGCACTACCCGGGCATGACCGACCGCAAGGGAATCGCCCGTGGCCGGGCCGCCGGCCGCGGCCCTGACATCGCGTGGTTCAAAGACCCGGCCGGCAACTTCCTGTCCGTCCTGAAAGAGAGTTGACCGTCGCCCGAGACCAGGTGATGGAGAGGGTCGTCGCCCTCACCAAGCGGCGAGGCTTCATCTATCCCTCCAGCGAGATCTACGGCGGCCTGTCGGGCTTCTACGACTACGGCCCGTACGGCGTCGCGCTGAAACGGGCGATCCGCGAGCTCTGGTGGCGCCACATGGTGGACCTGCGCTACGACGTCGTCGGCATGGAATCGACCCTGATCATGCCGTCGGCGGTGTGGGCCGCATCGGGCCACCTCACGAACTTCGTCGACCCGCTGCGCCAGTGTCTCGGCACCTGCAAGAAGCGGTGGCGCGCCGACCACGTGACCGGCGACAGGTGCCCAGAGTGCGGCGGAACGCTCGACGAGGCGCGCATGTTCAACCTCATGTTCAAGACGAACGTGGGTCCGGTGGAAGACGGATCGTCCGAGGTGTATCTCCGTCCCGAGACCGCGCAGGGCATGTTCGTCGACTTCAAGAACGTGATCAACTCCTCGCGTGTCCGAGTCCCTTTCGGCATCGCGCAGCAAGGTCGCGCGTTCCGCAACGAGATCACGCCCGGCAACTTCGTCTTCCGAGTTCGAGAGTTCGAGCTCATGGAGATGGAGTACTTCGTGCGCCCGAACCAGGATGACGAGGCGTTCGACTACTGGCGCAAGGAACGCATGCGCTGGTATACGGACGTGCTGGGCCTCAAGCCCGAGCACCTGCGCATTTACGACCACCCCAAAGCGGGCCTGTCGCATTACTCGAAGCAGACGAGCGACATCGAATACGAGTTCCCGTTCGGTTGGGGCGAGCTGGAAGGCATCGCGGACCGCACCGACTTCGACCTGAAGGTGCACCAAGAGGCCTCGAAGCAGGACCTCACGTACCTGGATCCCGAGACGAACGAGCGCTACCTCCCGTGGGTGATCGAGCCGGCGGTAAGCGTCGACCGCATCTTGATCACGCTTCTGATCGACGCCTACGACGAGGACGTTGTGAACAACGAGCCGCGCACGCTGCTGCGGCTGCACCCCAATGTGGCGCCCGTCCAGGTGGCGGTCGTCCCGCTCTCCAAAAAGCCTGAGCTGACCGCACCCGCGCAGCAGGTCATCCAGTCGCTCAGGGGCCGGTTCCGTGTCGAATACGACCAGACCGGCGGCAACATCGGCCGCCGCTACCGCCGGCAGGACGAGATCGGCACCCCGTTCTGCGTCACCATCGACTTCGAAACGCTGAACGACCAGGCGGTCACGATCCGCCACCGCGACTCCACCGAGCAGGAGCGTGTGAATATCGCCGCGCTTGCCGCCCGCCTGACCGAGCTGGTTGGCTGATCGGCCAAAGCGGGCCGCGGCCGCTGCGTTCGGAGGCCCTGCTCAAGCAATCCTGGTCGAGAACCGCACACAATGTCGTGGTGCAGCCTCAGGACGCAGTCCTCGTCACCACGACCGAGCGGCCGGCCGGGTACGAGGTGAAGCGGGTCATCGGCCAGGTGTTCGGCGTCGTGGTGCGCAGTCGCGGCGTCGGCGGGAACATCATGGCCGGACTCCGATCGCTGGGCGGCGGTGAGATCGTCGAGTACACGCGGCTCGTCGAGGACACTCGCCGGCACGCGGTCGATCGAATGATCGAGAACGCGAGGGCGCTCGGCGCCAACGCGGTCATCATGATGCGGTTCGACTCCTCTGAGATGGGGCAGACCATGACCGAGGTGGTCGCGTACGGCACAGCCGCGATCGTCGAGCGGAGCGCCACGTGACCGGGGTCATCGAGGTGGTCGTCGTGCTCGTGTTCGCGATCGTCGGCTATTTCATCTGGGACCGCCGCTATCACGGAGCAACCCAGGGCAATCTCCGGCGCACGGACGAGGTCTTCAAGGATCCGACGACAGGCAAGCTGACACGCGTCTACGAGGACCCGGCCACCGGCAAGCGTCAGTACAGGGAAGAAGAGACTCGGTAGCGGCTCACGATGCGGGAGCGGGCACCCTGCGGAGGTCGCGAAGTGGCGAGAAGACACTTGGCAGCGCGCTCGTCAAGGTGATGATGACCCCCACCACGATCGCAGCCCGCAGGCCGGCCACCTGGCCGATCGCTCCGCCCAGCAGCGAGCCGGTGACCTGGGCCACGGCAGTCAGGACGTAGACGCCCGACTGCACGCGCCCGAGCAGGCGATCCGGAGTCACCGCCTGGCGGATCGCCTGCTGGTTGACGTTGTAGACCATCAGGGAGCAACCGAGCACGACGCCGAAACCGATCAAGATCGCCAGCGCTGCACGATGCGGCGCGTAAGCGGCGACCAAGGCGCCGGACTGCCCGATGACGACGAGCCCGGCGCCCCCCGCCATGACAGCGCCGAGCCACCCGCGTTTGACGAGCGGCCGGCTCAGCTGAGCCCCGATCAGCGAGCTCAGGCCCCCCACGGCAAAGATCAGGCCCAGCTGCGTGGGTGTGATTCCGACCTTGGTCACGAAGTAGAGGACGAACACGGCGAATGTCACGTTGGAGCCGCCGTTGTTGATCAGGATCGTCAACGTGATGGCCCGCACCAGTGGCTGCCGCCACAGCCATCGCTGGCCCTCTGCGGCTTCGGCCACGATCCTTCGAGGCGAGGCCGCCGGCAGAACCTCATCGACCTTGGCCCATGCCGTGGTTAGCGAGCCCACTATGAATGTGGCCGCATCAAACAAGATCGCGACCGGTGCGGTGACAGCCTGGACTGCAGCGCCGGCCAGACCGGGTCCGACCAGGCTGGCGATGGTCAGGCTGGACTGCATTCGGCTGTTCGCCTCGACCAGCCGGTCGCGGCCGGCGATCGTGGGCACGATGGCGGTCAGCGCAATTCCCTGCGCGGTCGCCGCCACCCCGGCGGCGAACGCCACCGCATAGAGCTGGCCGATCGAAAGCAGGTGTAGGAAGGCCGCGGCTGGGATCGTCGCGAGCGCTGCGGCGCTGACCGCCTGCGATACCACCAGCACAGGTTTCCGCCGGCTGCGGTCAAGCCAGACGCCGGCTGGGAATCCGACAAGGATCGCGGGCACGAATCGAATCGCGCCAAGGAAGCCCATCTCCAGGGCTGTGGCGTGGAGGGTCACGGCGGCGGCGAGAGGCAGCGCGAGCTGGGTGAACTGGTTGCCGAGCAGGGAGACGCTCTGGCCCAGCCAGAACTTGGCGAACTCGCGACTCAGGCCCCCGAGGATTCGTCTTTCGATCAGGCCTTCCGGCCTCCGTGCTCAGCGCCGGCATCGAGCATTTCCTGGATCTCCTGTCTCAAGGCCGTGACGGTTCGGCGGTAAGGATCGAGGTGACCGGCTTCTCGTGAGCCCGGATGCCACTTGAGCTTCATGTGCCCGAGCGAGTCCGCCGGCTCGCAGAGCTCAGGGATTCGCTCCGACGGGATGAAGAGACACTCCTGGTGAAAGCGTGCCTCGTCTCGAAGCCAGGCCACAGCGACGAAGTAGGTTGTGGGGAAGGCACGAAAGCTCGACGCGAGGACGCTCACCTTGGCGACCGGATGGCCCCGCTCGACGTCCACCGTCTTGACCTGGATTCCCAGCACCTTCCTGCTCTTGAGATCCAGCACGGCCAGCTCGACGGTTTCGAGGTCTGGGAATGGGCGGAAAAGGTTCAGCTCCGGGCCCTCGCCCAGCAGACGCGCCACCTCCAGCTCACCAAGCGTCCCGACCGAGCTCCTCCACTCAAAAGAGGGTGGGGCCGCCTCTTCGGCCGCCGGGATCGCTGCGCTCACCCCGAATTTCTCGGCCAACCGCTCAGTGGGCACCAGGTGCGGCAGCCACCTGCTGTCCGACCGCGGCCGCATCCCGAACTCCATCGAGTAGAGCGGGAGGCCCCCGCTCGACGTCAGGTCGGCCAGCCGCTTGAAGTCGCCCTCCGGGACGGCCAGCATCGTCGGGCCGAGTCCGCCTTCTGTGATCAGGCCACTCACGATCAGCGCCCGCTCGTCCTGCAGCGAGTCGGCCCACACCACCAGATGCACCTCCCCATCGACCAGCACCGTGCGGGACTTGGCCTGGACCGGGATGTACGCCCCGTCGCTCAGCCGGTGCACGAGCGCGTCGATGCCCCGATCCGACGCGGGCAGGAAGACGTGGAGGCCGCCGCGCGACTGCTCGGTGAGCAGGGCCCACAGCCGGAACTCGAACACCTGGCCCGAGGCGCTCGACTCGCGCGCAAGCCACGGGGTCGTCACGCGTTGCGATTCTAAGCGCGAGTCCCGATCTTCTAGCATGCCCGCAGATGAGGACGCTCTTCACGATCAGCGGCCGGAATGAAGCGGCCGACACCGCGCAGGTGGAGCGCTGCTTCGCTCGCGCCCCCAGCGAGGGTTTCTGGCTCGACATCGAGTCCCCGGACCAGGACGACTACAGGCTGCTGACCGAGACGTTCAAGTTCCATCCGCTGGCCATCGAAGACATTCAGCACCTGAACCAGCGCCCCAAGGTCGACGAATACCCCGAATACAACTTTGCGGTCGTCTTCCAGGCGGCCTGGAAGGACGACGAGCTCGTCTTCCAGGAGAACCACCTGTTCGTGGGTCCCCATTACCTGATCAGCGTGCATCCGGATCCCGCTCCCTCGCTGGTCGCGCTGCAGCAGCGGTTCGAAAAAAGCCCATCCCTGACCAAGGGTCAACCCGCCTATCTGACATACATGGTGATCGACGCGCTCGTCGACGCCACCTTCCCCGTCCTCGAGCACCTCGACGACACGGTCGACCAGCTCGAGGACAGCATCACCAAGAAGGCCAACCTGGACTCGCTGAACCGGATCTACCACCTGAAACACGATGTGACCGAGCTCCGCCGCGCCCTCGGCGCCCAGCGTGACGTGTTTCAGCGCCTGATCACCCACGGCGTCCACTTCCAACAGGCGGACATGACGCTCTACTACCGCGACGTTTACGACCACATCGTCCGCCAGTACGAGACAGTCGACTCGCTGCGCGACCTCTTGACCAGCGCGATGGACGTGTATCTGTCCACCGTGTCGAACCGGCTCAACGAGACGACCAAGGCGCTCACGGTGATCGCCAGCCTGTTTCTGCCGCTCAGCTTCCTGACCGGTTTCTACGGCATGAACTTCGCGTACCTGACCGGAGTGCTCGAGACCCCGACCCTGGCCTTCGCCGCGGGCGTGGCTACGATGCTGGTGGCGACCGGCATCCAGCTGTACTTCTTCAGGCGCCGGGGCTGGATCTAGAGCTTCCGCACAGGAGCTCGGCCGCGCGTAGATAGACCTGTACGCATGTCTCCAGCGAGGCCAGGTCCACCCATTCCACGTCAGCATGCGCTCCCTCTCCGGCCGGGCCGTAGGCGACCGTGGGAATGCCCGCGGCGTTGATGAGGGCCATGTCCATCCAGTAGCCCACGCCGACCGCCTCCGCGTCCTGGCCCGGCGCTTCCCGTGCGCAGCTGGCGACGGCGACCGCAACAGGATGGTCGGCGTCCAGCTCCGACGGCGCCCGTTCGAGAACCATTCGCGCCGATGCCTCGAACCTCGGATCTTCCTCCCGCGCGATTCCAATCAACGCTTTCAGCTCGCCGAGCGAGCTGGTGGCATCCTCGCCCGGGATGGTGCGGCGCTCCACCTTGAGCACGCACCGGGCCGGATAGGTGCTCCACTCCTGGCCGCCCTCGATCAAGGAAGCGTGCACGGAACCTCGGCCCAGCAGCCGGTGGCCCGCGCCCGCCCGCAGCCTGCGGTCAAGGTTGACGACCCCGGTCAGGATCCGGCCCATGCGGCCGATGGCATCGATCCCGGCGTCTGGCCGCGAGCCGTGGGCGGCCGTCCCGCGCGTCTCCACCTCGAGCCACACGAAGCCCTTGTGGGCGAGGCAGAGCTTCAGCTCGGTCGGCTCCGTGACGATCGCGGCGTCGGCGTCAAATTGCTCGATCACGGCGCTGGTGCCCAGGCTGGCGACTTCCTCGTCCGCCACCGCCGTGATGACAAGATCGCCTTTCAGCTCGAGCTTGGCGGCCTCGCGGGCGGCCAGCATGACCGCGGCCAGGCTGCCCTTCATGTCGTATGCGCCGCGACCGTAGACGCGCCCGTCGCGCACCGTCGGCTCGAAGGCGCGCGGCATCCCGCCCGCCCCGACCGTGTCCATGTGGGCGTTGAGCATCAGGCTTCTCCCCCCGCCGCTGCCCTTCAGCACGCCCACCACGCTCGGCCTGCCTTTGACCGGTTCGACGATCGAGACCGCGATGCCCTGATCGAGCAGCCACGACGCGACGAACCGTGCGATGCCTGACTCGCCGCTGCCCGCCGCCACGAGATCCGGGTTGACCGACTCGATCGCGACGAGCTCGCACACCAGGTTCGAAAGGTCGTCAAGCAGTGCCATCTCGGTGGCCGGATTCTAGGCGCCGCGCAATTTGGCAATCTCGCCCGTGGGTGCGATGCTTAGCGCGATCGCCGGGTCGTTCACGGGAGGGTATCGATGGAGACGCTCGAGAGAACCAAGGCGCCTGAGGCCGCACCAAGCCAGTCGCCCGGCCGCGCCTTCCGCCCTGCTGACTTGCTGAAGCAGGTCGTGCTGCAGTCCCTCGCCGTCGCCCCAGATGCCTCGTCGATCGTCTACGTCCGGCGCAGCGTCGAGGAAGGCAAGTACGTCCGGCGCCTGTGGCGGACCGCGTTTCGCGGCGGCCGCTCGGAGCCGCTCACCTCATCCAAGGCGAGCGACAACCGGCCTCGCTACTCACCCGACTCAAAGTCGATCCTATTCATCTCGGACCGCTCGGGAAAGCCCCAGGTCTGGGTCATCTCGCTCACCTGCGGCGAGCCCCGCCAGGTGACGGATATGCCTGATGGGGTGGGCGCCGCGGAGTGGTCGCCCGGCGGCAAGCGCCTGCTGCTTCTCGCGCCCTGCGGCGAGAAGAGGTTCGTGGTCGGCAAGGCCGAAGATCCGGTCGCCAGGCGCATCCGTGAGTACAACTGGAAGATCGACGGCGGCGGCTACCGAGACGAGTTCACGGCCGCGTGGATCACGGACGTCGACGCCGGCAAGCCGCGGCGCGTGACCTCTGCGGCCTACGACGTGGGCGGGGCCTGGTGGTCGCCGGACGGAAAGCGCATCGCATTCCTGGCCGACATGCGCAAAGACGCATCGCTGCATGAGCTGCCCGCTCTATGGACCCTGCCGGCGGCGCGGGCCGACGGGAAGGCTGAGCCCGAAGAGCTGGCCGACCTTGCGGGCGCCGTCAACAACATGGCCTGGGCGGCCTCCAATCAGATCGCTTACCTGGGCAGCAGCCGGGTCAACGGGCCCGGCTGGGCCAACACGGAGCTGCACGTCCTCGACGGCACGCAGTCGCGCAGGCTGGCCGCGGATCACGACCTGAACATCACG
>JBOHUP010000059.1:0-6396 GCA_050734615.1 Candidatus Dormibacteraceae bacterium
CCGGTGTTGCAGATCGCCATCGTGCTGGTTTACTTCGACCTTCGCGTGCGGCGCGAGGGCCTCGATCTTTTCCAGCTCGCACAGCGGGTGGCCAACCCGCTCCCGGCACCCTGAATCGACCGCGCGCCGTCCGAATCTTCGGCCTTGCTCTGGCGGCGGGTGCGCTGTCGCTCGCCGCCGCGCCGCAGGCGTTCGCCGACCCTCCGCCGCCGCCCACGTTTCGGCAGGCAGTGCAGGAGGCCTACGACCTGGTCCTCAGCGCAACCGCCGGCGACCCGACGCCGGCCGCGCGGGCGGCCGCGGTGCTGAAGGCCTCGAGCGACCAGAGCCAGCAGGAGATCCTGGCCGATCTTTTGCGCCAGCCGCCTGACTACCAGGACGCTACGGATCGGCTTGCCGCGCTCCTGGACGCCCTCGACCATCCGGCGACCACCGCCGATCCGGTCGCGGCCAGGCAGCACCTTCGTGACGTCCTGTCGATGAGCAGGTACGACCCGCTGCACCGCCCGCCAACGGTTCTCGAGCGCTTGGGGCAGTGGGTCCAGGATCGCCTTGCCGACCTGCTCCGCTTTATCACAGGCGGCCGCGCCGGCATGCCGGCCCCGGCGATTCTGTTCTACGCGGCGGGAATTGCCACGCTGGTGGCCGTCGCAGTGGTGGTGTTCCGATCCACGCGGGGCAGGTTCATCGAGTCAGTGAGGTGGTCGAGCCCGGCTGGCCCGCGGCCGCCGGCCGATTATTTCGCCGAGGCCGACCGCCTGGCCGCGGCCAATGACAGGGTGGGCGCCATCCGCGCCTTGTGCGCCGGAGTCGCGGCCACGCTCGCGGGCGTACGGTCGTGGGAGGGGAGCCCCTTGACGGTGCGCGAGATCTTCCAGCGCGCGCCCGACGAGGCCGGCCTTCGCCCGCTTCTGCTTCCGTTCGAAGCGGCGGTCTACGGCGGTCGCGATGTGGACCGGGAGACGTATGCGCGGGCTGTCCAGGTCGCAGCGCCATTCCGCGCACCGGTCGCGGCGGCGGCATGAGGGGTGCTCGCGGCTGGCTGCTGGCTGCGCTGGCCGCGGTGGTGGTCGCCGCGGTGGCGTACCTGGGGCAGCCTCAGCAGGATTCGCCAGATCACAGCTCGACCAGTGACGCGGTGAACGGGACGTCGGCGGCCCGCCTGTTCGCGCAGGCGATGGGCCATCCCACGGATCAGGTCGCAGGCACGTTCAGCCTTCCCGCGGGCCTCGGCCTGATGTTCGTCTTCACGCCCACGAGCGCGTACACGTCCGACGACGCGGAGCGCACCCTGCAGTGGGTGCGCTCCGGCGGCGTCCTGGTGTACGCATCCGAGCGGGGTGACCCTGCGCTCGACCAGGCTTTGGACGTGCAGCGCCTTGGCGGTTTAGCGGCCATCGGAGCCCAGCTCGGGAACGCGGCCGTGCCGGGAGTCGACCAGGTCGCGGGCGGGAGCGTCGTCGATCCGATAGACCCGGGTCCCACGCAGGTGCCGATCCTGCGCACGTCCCAGGGTCTTGTCACCGCCTACATCCAGCGCATCTCGTCCGGCACGGTGATCGTCCTCGCCGACCCACTCGTCCTGTGCAACGGGTATCTCGACCAGCGCGACAACGGTCGCTTGCTGGCGGATCTCCTCGGAGTCGCGAACGGCGGCGTGCCGGTTGCGTTCGACGAGTACCACCATGGCGTGGTGCTGAGTGATTTCGCGCCACAGTCGTGGGCCACAACGCCCTGGGGCGCGGCGATGCTGTGGCTGCTCGTGGCGACCTTCCTTGGATTGATCCTTCGCGGCCGCGGCTTCGGCCCGCTGATTCCGCGCCCGGCTGACCAGGAGCGCTCAGACGCCGAGTGGGCCGTAGCCGTGGGTGAGCTGTTGCGGCGCTCGAGCGCACGAGCTGTCACCCTCGGCCTCCTGGCCACCGCGACTGAGAGGTCGGTGGCCTCGCGGACCGGCCTGCCCCTGCAGCCACGCGAGCGCTTCTGGAATGCTCTGTGGGTGCGCGCGCCTGAGCTGGCGGCCGAGCTGGCCGAAGCCGAGAACAAACTGAGCAGCGCGTCATCGACCGAGCCGGAGCTGCTCGAAGCGGCCCAGCGGCTGCACCGTTTGGCCCACCCGAGCGCTGCGGCCCAGGGGGGGATCCCATGACCGCAGCTGCGTCTGGGTCGGCGCCTGACTTCTACGCCAGGTTCCAGGAACAGCTCGGCAAGGCGATCGTCGGGCAGGAGCACGCCATCCGCCTCTGCGCCATCGCGTTGCTGGCCCAGGGTCACGTGCTGCTCGAGGGCGTGCCGGGGACTGGCAAGACGCTGCTGGCGAAGTCCATCGCTCGAGCGCTTGCCCTCGACTACGGCCGCATCCAGTTCACGCCCGACCTCATGCCCGCGGACATCGTCGGTACATCCGTTTACGACCTGGCGAGCCGCAGCTTCGCGTTGCGCCGCGGGCCGATCTTCACCAACGTTCTCCTCGCCGACGAGGTCAACCGCGCACCCGCCAAGGTTCAGTCTGCACTCCTGGAGGCGATGGAAGAGCACGGGGTGACGCTGGAGGGCCAGCAGCTCGCGCTGCCCGCGCCTTTTTTCGTCCTGGCGACTCAGAACCCGGTCGAGTACGAAGGCACGTACCCGCTGCCCGAGGCGCAACAGGATCGCTTCCTGTTCAAGGTGCGTCTCGATTATCCGTCGCCCGTCGACGAGATGGAGGTCCTGCGCCGATGGGAATCGGGCATCGAGCTGCGCGATCCGGTCAAGGCGGGGGTGGAGTCGGTGCTGGGTCCGCAGGACATCGAGGCGTGCCGCGCGCAGATCTCAAAGGTGGTGCTCGACGAGAAGATCAGACGCTACGTGGTCGACCTGGCCACCGGCACGAGGACGGCGCCGGAGATCGCGCTTGGTGCGAGCACCAGGGCGGAGGTCCTGCTCATGCTGGCGGCGCGCGCCAATGCCGCATTCGACGGCCAGGATTTCGTGACCCCTGACCACGTCAAGAGCTTGCTCGCACCGGCATTTCGCCACCGGCTCATCCTTCGGCCCGAGGCCGAGGTGGCGGGCCAGACGCCGGACAGCGTGCTTGAAGCCGTGGCCGGGCGAGTCGTCCCCCCGCGCTGAGCACAGCGTGATCCGGGGTCTCGCGCCGCAGCCGCGCCTGCTCTGGGCGATCGCCATCGGCGCGGGCCTGATCGCCGTGTCCGTCGTTGCGCCCGCGATGGCCGCCGTCGCGGTGATCTACCACGTCGGGCTCGTGGTGGTCGCCGCGCGTGACCTTGCGCTCCTGCCCGGCCGATCAGGGTTCACGGCGAGCCGGCTGCTGCCCGAGCCGTTCTCGCTCGGCGAGACGGAGGAGGTCACGGTCGTCATCGAGAACACCGCAGCCGCCGGTTTGGCGGCCAGGGTCGCCGACCACGCGCCAGCCGGCCTGAGTCCCGAACCACGCGAGGTATCTGGGCGGTTCGACAGCAGCGGCCGCCTGCGCGTGACCTATCGGACGTCGTCGCCCAGGCGCGGCGCATATCACTTTGGCTCGCTGGACCTGCAGGTGCTCCGCGACAAGGGCTGGTGGCGGCGGCAGGTGCGACTTCCTATGGCGCACGACGTCGCGGTTTTTCCCAACGTCGTTGCCATCAAGCGCGTCCAGCTGACTTTGCGGCGGGGGCTGCGCGCCATGGCGGGCATGCGCCGCTCACGGCCGCCAGGTGCGTCAACCGCGTTTGCAGGGCTGCGTGATTACGTGCGCGGCGACGATGTCAGGCGTGTGAGTTGGGCGGCGACCGCTCGTCGTGATCATCCGGTCGTGGTCGAGGTCGAGGCGGAGCGCGGCCAGCAGGTGATGATCGTGCTCGATTGCGGCCGGCTGATGACCGCACCAGCCGGCAACCTCGACAAGCTGGACCACGCGGTCAATGCAGCGCTGATGCTCGCCTGGGTGGCGCAAGCGTTTGGTGACCGCGTAGGCCTCATGACCTTCGACGATCGCGTGACCTCATTCGTCAAGCCCGAGCGCGGAACCACGCAGTTGCGACGGCTGACCGAGGCGCTCTACGACGTCAAGGCGCAGTACATCGAGCCGGACTTCGGCCACGCGATGACGCATCTTGCCCTGCGAGTCGGCCGCCGGTCGATGATCGTCGTCTTGACCGAGGTCCAGGATCCGGAAGCATCCAAGGAGCTCATGGCACACAGCCTTCGCCTCGCGGCGAAGCACCTCGTGCTCGTGGTTGCGATGTCCGATCCCGCGCTGCTGGCCGCCCGCGATGCGCCGATCATCAGCTCGGCGCGCGCCTACCAATGGGCCGCGGCGGAGCAGTTCGTGGCCAGCCGGCGGGAGAGCTTCGAGCTGCTGCGCCGGGGAGGGGTGCTCGGTTTAGACGTGGTCGCCGGCAGCCTGTCGCCGGCGCTCGTCGAGCGGTACCTGGAGCTGAAGGAGCGCGCGCTGCTCTGACGCCGCGCCCATTGGCCGGCCGCTGAGCAGCAGGTACGAGTACAGGAGAAGCCCCGCCGTCAGACCAATCGTCAGCTTGACGGCGAACGGCGCGTCTGACGGCGAGATGTTGCCCTCGATGGTGCCGGCCACGATCAGGAGAGGGGCGAGCCCGAGAAGGAGGATGAACGCGCGCCGCGCGGCGACGGCGAGCGCGTCCGAACGGCTGTGGTTCCCCGGCGAGACCAGGGCCCAACCCATCATCAGGCCGCCCGCGCCCTGCGCGACCACGATCGAGAGCTCGAGGATCCCGTGAGCGATCACGAAGTTGAAAAGGCCGCCACTCAGGCCGTATGCCTGAGTCAGGCCGAACAGGCCGCCAAGGCTGATGCCGTTGATGACCAGCACATATATCACCGGCAGGCCGAAGCAAACGCCCAGGGCGAAGGCGAGCATCGAGACCCAGATGTTGTTGGTCATGATGAGGCCGGCCACGGCGACGCGCTCGTCGGGCGGGATGTCGGTCCAGAGCTGGTGATGGTGCACCGAATCGATGAGCTTGGGCGAGGCGATCGCGTATGCGGCATCGGGGTTGGCGAGCACCACGAAGTAGCTGAGGATGGCGGGCACGAACATCAACGCGGCGGCGGCGAGCAGGTATGGCCACGCGCGGCGGTACGTGCTGGGCAGGGTCTCGACGTAGAACCGCCGGATGCCGCTCCAGCCCTCGCCACCGCGCCGGTACACGATTCCGTGGCCTCGGGCGACCAGCCCGTTGAGGTAACGGTGGACGGGCTCGTCCGGCCAGTCACGCTGGGCGCGCGCCAGGTCCGCGGTCGCCCGGCGGTAGAGCTCGGCCATGGTGAGCACCTGCGCCGGCGCCAAGGCATTGAGGCGTCCCCCACCCGCGCGCGCCATCAGGTCCTCGAGGCGATTCCAGTCGTCCCGACGCAGGGCGATAAAGTCCTCGGCCCGCATGGAAGCAAAATACCGTATGCATCAGCCGCGGCCCGACACCGACCTTGTGGTGGCGACTCCAGAGCGGGTCTCGTTCGACTATCAGGTCGCCGGGCTCGGGACGCGCGCTGTGGCCCAGCTGATCGACCTCCTGATCGTGGCCGGCGTCCTGATCGCGGTGTACTTCGTGGCGATCGCGGCGGAGCTGGCGAGTGCCGACACGCTGGCGACGCTCATCTCCGTCATCGGCAGCTTCGTTGTCATCTTCGGATATTTCTGGGTCAGCGAATCGCTCTGGTCGGGTCAGACGGTGGGAAAGAAGATCTTCCGGCTCCGGGCCGTCGGCGATCGCGGCGAACCGCTCACGTTCATGCAGGCCGGCATCCGCAACGTCGTCCGCATCGTCGATTTCCTTCCTTACGCGTATGGCGTCGGGCTGGTCGTCCTGTTCGCGAACGGAAAAGGGAAACGATTGGGTGACCTCGCGGCGGGCACGATCGTCGTCAAGGACTCCGATCACGTGGGGTTGTGGCAGCTTCCCGGCGGGAAACCACCGCCGGCGGCTGATCCAACCGCGCCGACCGCGATGCCGCGTCCGCCCGCAGTCATTTACACGCCGGTGAGCGCGGCAGAGCTCACGCTGCGCCGGCTCGATCCCGAGCTGCGCCGGTTGATCAGCTCATACGCCCGTCGCCGCCCGCAGTTGAGCATCCGTGTGCGCGCCGAGCTTGCGGAGCAGGTCCAGCCGAGCTTGCGCGCGGCGCTGCCCGAAGTGTTCACGGAGGGCGGACCGCTGGCCGCGTTGGATCACCTGGCCGACCTCGAGCGCGAGTAGGGCTGGAGCCACGCGCGGACCTGTTCCGCAGTAAGGTTGCTGCCGCAGAGCGGCGTGGCGACTCGCTTGCCGGCCCAGTCCCGGCTCCGCTTGACGATGCCCGCCAGGCCGGCGGCGCCGGCTGGCTCGACCGCGAGCCCGGCGACCGAGAAAAGAATTCGCATCGCATCGAGGATCTCGGCGT
>JBOHUP010000060.1:0-6136 GCA_050734615.1 Candidatus Dormibacteraceae bacterium
ACCCGACGTTGGGCGCCGCGAGCGCGAGCGCGATGAGCAATCCGATCCATGGATGGCGCGTGCGCAGGAATGGCCGCAGATCGCGAGACACGAGCATCGCCACCGCGATGCCGGCGCACAGACCCAAAATCGTCGTCTTGGTCTCGATCGCGACGCCGAGGGCGGCGCCGAGCAGGATGAAGAGCCTCCCATCGCCGGTGCGCAGGATGCGGAGCAGCACGTAGAGCGCGACCAGCCACGTGAGCAGGTCGAACTCGACCGTCTGAAAAAGCCACGTCGCCAGCACGAGCGGGCTCAACAGCGTCGCGACCGAGGCAAGGATCGAAGCCGCACGGCCGCCGCCCATCTCTCGGGCGCACATGCCGGCGAGGAACACCACCGCCGCGCCGGTCAGGGCGGGGAACAGGCGCAGCGTCCATGGTGAGATACCGAGCAGGCTCGTGTTCAACCACGCGAGCATCGGGGTGACGGGTGGAAAGTCAACGTACCCGAACGCGGGATGCTGCCCGCAGAGGATGTAGTACAGCTCGTCGGTGTGAAATCCATACGCGAGGTTGCTCACAAGGTGAAGCGCGAGCAAGACGGCCGCGACCACGAGCAGGGGGGTTGCCGGCCTCTGCCACAAGCGGCGCAGGACCATGCCGTTCACCATCGACCGGACGATCGTAATGACTCTCGTCTCGCTGATGGATGGCCGGCGAACCCGATCGGCCGCTATCCTGCCCCAGCCGGCAATCGTGCTGCGGATTCCACAGCGCCGGCGACGATGCCGGCTTCATCCCACGTGGCCGTCATACCAGGATGGGCGAGCCAGGAACTCAAAGCCGGAGCCTGGCCGCTGAGCGTGCTATGAGCCTGGCCAGGCGGGTGGATCGGGTTTCGTCGCGCTTGGCGTTCATCACCCAGTAGATCGCGGTCTGCCGGTACGAGGGTGGCTGCGTGCTGAAGAACTCCCATGCCCCCGCGTCGGCCCGAAAGATCGCCTCACGCTCAAAGTCGAGCGCTGCCAGGTGACGGTTCTCGTACGAATACACGCCTGACCGTGCCTCCTCGCGGCGGGCGAACGCTGCGTCGCCGGCCGGCGTCATCAGCCCTCGCTCCGTGAGCATCGACACCTTCCTGATGTTGACCGCGCTCCAGTTGCTCTTCGGCTTCCGCGGCGTGAACCGCTGCACGCGGCTGGTCTCGTCGAGCTTGCGCGCGATGCTGTCGATCCAGCCGAAGCACAGGGCCTGGTCGACAGCGTCCGACCAGGTCATCGTCGGCTTGCCCGACGCCCTGCTGTGCAACACCACTCCGACCTCCTTGGCGGTCGCGTGATTCTCCACGAGCCAGGCGCGGAACTCAGACGGCGTCGCGAAATAGCGGGTCTCCATCCAGCGCAACTGAACACGGGGGGCGGCTGGGGTGTCAAGCCTGGGTCCGAGGACCAGAATGGCGACCTGTGACTGCGCAGGATCAGCCACCCGCCCTCAAGCGCTGGCGCTCTGGCGATGTGATCGTCCGGCGCGAGATCGTCAACGGCCGGCCGTGGCTCGGACATCCTCAGATCGTGGTGCGGGATTCGGACCAGCTGCTGGCGGTCTACACTCCCGAGGGAGCCCGGTTCGCGTTTCCGCCCGGGCGCTGGCCGACTCCGACCGGCCTGCATCCTTGGCACGGCAAGGGCGGTTGGGAAGGCAACGGCGTCCTGCACCTGATGCGGCCCGGCGGTCTCCACGCGGTCTGGGTCTTCTGGGACGGCGCGGACCGCCTGTTCGACGGTTGGTACATCAACATCCAGGACCCATTCCGCCGAACCTCGATCGGCTATGACACCCGCGACCTGGAGCTCGACATCATCGTCGAGCGGGATCTGACCTGGAGCTACAAGGACCGAGAGCTGATCCACGAACACGTCGGCAGTGGACGCTTCACGCCCGAGCTGGGGGCGGCCGTCCTGGCCGAGGGCGAACGGGTTGGCGACGACCTCGATGCCGGCCGCCTCTGGTGGGATCCGGCCTGGGCGAGCTGGCGGCCAGACCGCAGGTGGCAGCTGCCGTCATTGCCGCCGGGGTGGGATGAAGTTGAAGTGCCCGCGGGCATCTAGACGCGGACGGCCGGCGCGTCAAGCGCCCGGCGCCGACCCAAGGCCGCGAGCCTTCAGCTCCTGCACCAGGCGAGTCGTCGCAGGCACCGGGATGCCTCTGCTCGCCGCATGCCTTAGGACCACACCGCCGATCGCATCGAGCTCGAGTGGGCGACCGGCCGCCTGGTCGCGCTGCATCGACGACCCCATCGCCTCAGGAGTCGAGTCGAGCATGCGCAGCACAGTCTCAGCGTCACGCGTAGCGCCCTCTGCCTGGCCGACCGCGGCAACTTCGGTGATGACGGCGATCGCGTCCTGTCGCCGCTGCGTCCGCACCACGCCGACGCCGGCTCGCTCGTGCGTGGTCAGCAGGGCCAGCGGCGCCAGCATGACCAGCTTGTCCCAGAGCATCGCGGTCTCGTCCTCGCGCACTCGGACGCTCAGCCCGGCCGCTTTCAGCTGCTCAGCGACTCGTTTCACCCGATCCCGATTGGTGGGGGACGCGGCCATCTCGACCAGCGCGAACGGACTCGTCTGGCGGATCAAGCCTGGTTCGACCCTCGCGGTCTCCACACCGATCGTGGCTGCGACCACGCTGCCCGGCGGGTAGATCGTCCTCAACAGCTCGACGTGGTCGATCCCGTTGAGCAATGGAATCACCAGGCCGTCCCCCAGAACGTTCGCCGGCACTCCCGCGAGCGCTTCACCCAGCTGGGTGGCCTTGACGGTGATGAAGCAGGCGTCCACGCGTTTCGTCAGGCGGGTGGCGGCGGCCACCGGCACGCTGAAGTCGCCAAACATCGAGCTCTCGACGCGGAGCCCCCGCTCTGCTATGGCACGGGACGTCTGGTCTCCCGCGATCACCTCGACCGAGTTGCCTTGCCGCGCCAGAAGGGCGGCGATGAGCCCGCCCACGCCGCCCGGCCCGAGGACTGCGACATCGATGTGTTCTGGTGCCATGACGCAAACCCATGATATGGCCGGGGCGGCGGTCAAACCGGCGGCGGCAGCGCGACCACGAGCGCACCCAGTGCGACGGCAAGGCTGACCATCGCCAGCTCGATACGGTGCCGGCGATGCACCGCCACGGCCAGGGCCGCCCCGACGACCACGGCCTTGATCAGCAGGACGCGGCCATAGTCCGTCGTGAACAGCGAAGCGCCAAAACGCGTATGGGCGAACGCCAGGATCAACCCGCTGGCTGCGGCCACGGAAAACGTGAGCGCCGCATAGCGCGCAAAACGCCGGTCCGGCGCAAAAAGAAACGCCACCAGACCGCCCACCCACAGGCCGAGCGCCATCACGTGCACCGCCACCAGCAGCTGGCCAATTTCAGGCAGGCCCGGGATCGCGTGTGCGCTCGCGCCGTCGATAACGGCGATCGCGGCGCCGATCGCAAGCACAGGCCATGGCCTTCGTGTCTCGAGCAATGTCCAGGCCAGCAGCGCAGCTCCCAGACGAAGACCGATCACCCGGCCGAAGTTGGAGCTGAGCACCGCGATCGCCGTATCCCCGTCGAAGGTCAGGCTGGCGAGCTGGCCGATGAGGGCGAGCGGCTCGGCCGCGATCAGCAGCAGCACCCCGGCGCCGACCAGGCGCGGGGGCCGCTCCGGCTGTCCAGCCAGGAGCTGATATCCGATCACGCCGAAGACGAGGGCGAAGCCCGCGAAGTGCACGAATCGTGCGAGGGCCTGCAGGGCGAGGCCGAGGGGTGTCGTCGTGCCCGCCTGCGCGGCGTCGAGCAGAACCGAAAACGGGTTCGGCGAGGCGTGGCCGACCACGAATTGAAACGCTCCCCGAGAAGGGTGCGTGTCTGAGGCGAGGACCTGCCAGCTCACGACATAAGTCCCGGGCTCGCTCGAGTCCAGGCTCGCTGACAGGGCTGACCCGCCGGCCCGGGCCGGCGCGGCGACCTGACGCCCAGATGGGCTGAAGACCTTGATGCCGGCGCCCACCGGGGTCACCGGCTCGGTGAAGACCAGCGTCACGGCCGGCGGCACTGCCCCAAGGAGGGCGCCCGCGGCGGGGTCGGATTGCAGCAGCTGCGCGTGGGCGAAGGCGACCTGCGGCAGCAGCGCGGCGGCGATCGCGAAGCCGGCGACGGCGAGCCGCCGCGCGATGCTCAGGAGTAGGCCGGGGCCTCCGCCCCCACGCCGGGCTCTCGCGTCCGGACGCCGGCCGGCCGGGACCGCCCGATGCGCAGCACAAGCCCCGCCGCGATCAGGCAGAGCAGCCCCGAGCTCATGAAGGCAAGCTGGTAGTCACCAAAGTACGTGCGCACGGCGCCCGCCGCGAACGCGATCGACGCCGCGCCGAACTGATGGGCCGCGAAGATCCATCCGTAGACGATCGCGAAGTCCTGCTGGCCGAAGGCCTTGCGCGCGAGCTGCACGGTGGGCGGCACGGTGGCGACCCAGTCCAGGCCGTAGAAGACGATGAACAGGATGAGACCGAAGTGGGGACTGCCGAAGACATAGGGCAGCAAGAGCAGCGAGAAGCCGCGCAGCCCGTAATACGTGAACAGGAGCAGGCGGCTGTCGAATCGGTCGGTCAAATAGCCAGAGGCGAGCGTGCCGATGACGTCGAAGACCCCGATCACCGCCAGCAGGCTCGCCGCCGTCACCTCCGCCAGACCGTGGTCCATCGAAGCCGGGATCAGGTGGGTGCCGATGAGGCCGTTGGTCGACGCCCCACAGATGAAGAAGCTTCCCGCCAGCAGCCAGAAATCGCGTGATCGCGCGCCGAGCCGCAGGCCGCGCAAGGCGTTCGCGATCGGGCTGCCCGTGGTCAGGGGTGCGCTGTCGGCCTCGGTCGCGCCGTAGGCCCTGAGCCCCAGATCGCTCGGCCGGCTGCGCAGGAAGATCGCGACCAGGGGCGCCACGGCGAGCGCCGCCAGCCCGACTGCGATCGCCGCGGTGCGCCAGCCCACGTTTTGCGCCAGCCATCCGAGGCCGGGCAGGAAGATGAGCTGCCCGGTCGCGCCGGCGGCGGTCAAAGCCCCCAGGACGAGCCCTCGGCGCTGCGTGAACCAGCGGCCGGCGACGGTGGCGGCCAGCAC
This sequence comes from Candidatus Dormibacteraceae bacterium, assembly GCA_050734615.1. Taxonomy (GTDB): domain Bacteria; phylum Chloroflexota; class Dormibacteria; order Dormibacterales; family Dormibacteraceae; genus DASXBJ01. The sequence continues at coordinate 5,127 of JBOHUP010000060.1, forward strand.
CGACGCCATGCAACCGGTCCCGAGCCCGACCACGACTCCCCAGAGCAGGTAGAGCTGCCAGGGCGAACGCATGATGGTCGTGAACAGAGCGCCGGTCGCCACCATGACCAGCGCACCCACAGTCACCACACGCAGGCCGAATCGGTCCATCAGCGCTGCGGCGAATGGACCGGTCAGGCCGAACAGGATCAGATTGACGGAGACTGCGCCCGAGATGACGGCCCGGTTCCAGCCGAACTCGTTCTGCAGGGGCACGATGAGCACGCTGGGCGTGGCGCGAAAGCCCGCTGCACCCATGAGGGCGACGAAGGTGACGGCGGCGACGACCCAGGCGTAATGGACGCGTTTCACAGCAGTGTCTATTGAAAACCGGCGGAGGCCGGGGAAGATTCACCCACCCGGCTTTCTCCGCGGTGACAGCAGGATCGCGGTCGACTCGAGCACGGGGTTTTTCGGTTCGGTGTCGCAGCTTTTCAAGGCCGCGGACGCAGGCCATACGTGGACCGAGGTCCAGGGCTGGCCGCTAAGGTCGAGCGCCAAGCGGCTTGGTCGCCTTCAAAGAAAAGAAGAGCGGCAGCCGGCCGTCGTCATCGCCCGGCAGGCGGTACGTGCCGTCGCCCGCCCGCTCCAGGAAAGGCATCGGCCATTCCACGTGCGAGAACTCGTGCAGGAAATCGATCCGAAGGCCGGCGTTCGCGAGCGCGGTGACGATCTCGCCCAGGCCGTGGTTCCAGCTGTAGTTGACCTTCTGCTCGACAGTGGCGTCGCGGTCCGCATACGAGCCTTGCGTTTCGAATTCGAAGGGCTCGACACGCGAAAAGTACGGGTAGCGCAGGCGCAGCTCGGTCACGCCGTCCTCGTCGTCCCACACCTGCGCGACGGGGTGGACCTCGGTGATGTAGAAATGGCCACCCGGCTTGACAAAATGCGCCGCGACAGCGGCCCAGCGATCGATGTCGGGAAGCCACCCGAGCACCCCTCGTGACGTGTAGACGATGTCGAACGTACCC
>JBOHUP010000061.1:0-8985 GCA_050734615.1 Candidatus Dormibacteraceae bacterium
CTCCACACCACATCGTGGCCTGGTCGAAAGGCGGTCCTACCAACCTCCCCAACCTTCTGCTGCTCTGCTACTTCCATCACCGGCTGGTGCATGAGGGCGGCTGGCAGGTGATCAAGGCTGGGCGTGAGTTTCGCTTCATTCCGCCTGAGCGTGTGGTGATGCGGCGGGCACGTGGCCCGGGGTTACGGTGGGCGGCTTAGAGGCGGCGATTGTCCAGCGCCGCAGCGCCTTAGAGCACCTTCGACAGGAAAGATCGCGTGCGCTCGTGCTTTGGGTTGGTGAGCACGTCGCGGGGCGAGCCGGTCTCGACGATCACGCCGGCGTCCATGAACACCAGGCTGTCCCCGACCTCGCGAGCAAAACCCATCTCGTGGGTGACGACGATCATCGTCATGCCGTCTTCGGCCAGGCCGCGCATGACGTCGAGCACTTCGCCGACGAGCTCAGGGTCGAGGGCCGAAGTCGGTTCGTCGAAGAGCATGAGCTTCGGCTGCATGGCGAGAGCGCGAGCGATCGCCACGCGCTGCTGCTGGCCTCCCGAGAGCTGGTTCGGGTAGGCGTCGATCTTGTCGGCAAGCCCAACCCTGTCGAGCAGGGCTCGGCCGCGGGTCCCCGCGCTTGCCCGCGCCTCCCTCTTCACGCGTAGGGGCGCCTCGACGACGTTCTCGAGCGCGGTCATGTGCGGGAACAGGTTGAAACGCTGGAACACCATGCCGATCTCTGAGCGCTTGCGGCAGACCTCGCGGTCCGGCAGCTCGTATAGCTTGTTGTCGCGCTCGCGGTAGCCGACCAGCTCGCCATCCACCGAAAGGCGGCCGGCGTCGATCTTCTCGAGGTGATTGACGCAGCGGAGGAACGTGCTCTTGCCCGAGCCCGACGGGCCGATGACGCACATCACCTCTTTCGGCTGCACCTCGAGGTCGATGCCGCGCAGAACCTCTTGGCGTCCATAGTTCTTGTAAACCGATTCCGCGCGCACCATGGGACCCGCCATCAGCGGTGGGGGTTGCCGATGACCGGCAGGCTCACCTCGTCAGGAGGCGGGGCGTGGAACGTGAACAGCATGCGGCGGAACCTCTGGAGCGGCGTCGGCGGCAGCTCGTGCTGGGTGCCGCGGCCGAAATGACGCTCGACGTAGTACTGTCCGATGGTCAGGATCGAGGTCATCAGCAGATACCAGAGGCTGGCGACGATGAGCAGCTCGATCACGGCGAAGGTTGCGTTGGCGATCTGCTGTGCACGGGTGAACAGCTCCGGCACGCTGGCGGTGAAGACGAGTGAGGTGGTCTTCAGCATTGATATCGTCTCGTTGCCCGTGGGCGGGATGATCACGCGCATCGCCTGGGGCAGGACGATGCGCTGCATGACCTGGAGGCGTGTCATGCCGAGCGCTTGCGCGGCTTCGGTCTGGCCGTGCTCGACCGAGATGATGCCCGCGCGAACGATCTCGGCCATGTAGGCCGCCTCGTTGAAGCCGAGACCGAAGATGCCCGCCATCAAAGGCGGGATCAGCGTGTTCGTTTCGAAGCGCAGTCCTATGTTCGTGAAGGGGATTCCGATCCCCAGGTGGGGCAGGACGGAGGCGAGGTTGTACCAGAAGAAAATCTGGACCAGCACCGGCGTGCCGCGAAAGAACCAGATGTAGACCCAGGCCACCCACGAGACGACGGGGTTGGGCGAGAGTCGCATCACCGCGAGGACGGCGCCCAGGACGATGCCGATGATCATCGCGATCACGGTCAGCTCGATCGTCAGGACGATCCCCTCGAGGATCAGCTTCCCGAAGAGGTATTGAGAGACGAACTCCCACCGCATGTTCGGCGCGGTCGCCACCGTGTAGATCGCGCTCGCCGCGATCGCGAGCACGACGACCGCGGACACCCAGCGCCAGGGGTGCCCGACGGGGATCGCCTTGATCGCCTCCGGCCGCCGCCCAGCTGCAGAGCCGGATCCTGGCGGGCCTGAGGCGATCTCGGTCACTTCAACTCTTTTTTGCTCTTTGCCTCAGTACGACGGCACACAGGTCGGGCCGATCGAGCTGTTGTTGTTCAGCGCCACGTCGGAGCTGGCGATCGCCCCGTCCCCGACGCCCCACCGGTTGAGCACCGACTTGTAGTAGTTGTTGTTGTCGATCAGATACTTGACGGCATCCGTGATCGGCTTCTCGAGCGCGCTGCCCTTGACCAGCGCGATCCCGTACGGGGAGACGCTGCAGGCCTGGCCGCCGATCTTCAGCTTGCCGTTCGACTGGTGGACCTGGTAGTCGGCGACGGGCTGGTCGAGCCACCCGAAGTCGGCTCGCCCGGACAGCAGGGCCGAGTTGGCCTCAGTCTGGGTCCCGAAGCTCGCCACCGTGATGTCCTTGCCGGCCGGGCAGTTGTCCTTGTCGCCCGCGATGGCCGCGCCGCCGACGGACTTGCCCATCATGCCCCAGGCGTCGCTTTCTTCTGTGGTGCCGGCCTCGACCGCCACGGTGTGGCCGCACATGTCCGCGGCGGTGTTGATGGTGGCCGTCCCTCCCACCTTGACCAGCCACGATTCGCCGGCCTTGTAGTAGGTGATGAAGTCGATGCCTCCGTTCTCGCGATTCTGCGTGGGCGTCCAGCTCGAGATGCTGAGGAGGTATCTCGGCTTGTCACCGCCCGCCTGCTCGCTCGGTGTGCTCGCCTTGAGCTGGGCGATGATGTCGTCGAAGGTCACGTTGTTGAACGTGCAGGCGACGCCCAGGACCTTGCAGATCGCCTGGCCAAGGTCGATGTCCCAGCCCTGGATGGCGCCGGTGTCAGGATTGACGAACTCGTTGGGGGCGTAAGTGGCATCCGTCGCGATCTGAAACGGCGCCAGGCTCTTGATGTCGGACGGGACCTCGCCCGCGATGGCCGCCACGGTGCTCGGTCCGGCGGGCGCCGGTGGCGTGTTCGAGGTCGTCGGGGAGCTGCCGCAGGCTCCCACCAGGAGCGCCGCTCCGATCAACAGGACCTGCTTTTTCATCGATCTCTCCTCCGGACCTTGACGAGTGGGGTGGTGGCCACCGCCTATTATCGAGAACCGTGAGCGGAAGACGGGTCTGGGTCCTGTTTGGCGCGCTGGCCCTGCTCGGCTCGCAGGCGGGGCATCTGCTCGCCTACGAGGTTCGTTTCGGTGCGGCGGCGCAGCAGCTTCAGGCGTCGGGCTCCCATGCGTACTTCCCGACTCTGGCCAAGACCGGGCTGGGCGCGCTCGCAGCCGTGTCCATCGGCGGCCTGTTCATGGTCGGCCTGGCCCGCATCGCCAGCGGCCGCCCCCTGGCCCGGGACCGCGCCGCGCCGCCCTACCTGCGGCTGGTGGCGGCCATGTTCACGATCCAGCTCGCCGTCTTCGTCGGCCAGGAGCTGACCGAAGGGGCGGTCGCGGGCCTCGCCCAGGCGCCTGTCCTGGCACTTTTGTTCTGGGGCACGCTCGGCCAGCTGCCGGTCGCGTTGATCGGCGCGCTCGCCCTCCGCTGGCTGCTGCTCCGTATGCGTGCGGCGGTCACCGAGATCAACGCCGCCTTCGCGCCGGCCCGGCCGGAGATCCATGTCGTCGCGGCGGTCACGAATGCCGGCGGTGAGCATGGCCAGCTCGTCGTCGGTTCTGTCGCGGAAACCTCGCCTGCCAAGCGCGGCCCGCCCTCCTCCTTGCGCCTCAGCTCGAGCTGATTCGGAAGCGCCCGTGGGCGCGCAATCAAAGGAGGAGCTCAATGGACCGTACTCGTCTTCTTGTGGTGGCCGTCGTGCTGGCCGTGTTCATCGCCGTCGGCGGCTATCTCATCTACTCCAACCAGAAGGCCGGCGGGCGGAGAGTGACGATCAACGTGACCGTGACCGGGGCCTCATCGATGTCACCCAGCGACCTGTCGGCCCGCCAGGACGACACCGTCACGATCAACGTCACGAGTGACACGACCGGTGAGGTGCATCTGCACGGATACGACATCCACTTCAACGCCGTGGCGGGACAGACGGTGAGCCACACCTTCAAAGCCGTGAACACAGGCGACTTTGACATCGAGTGGGAGTCGACGAGCAAGGCCCTCGGTCACCTGGTGGTGACGTGATGCTGGCGACAAGCATCCTTCTCCACGGGTTCGGCGTCCGTTACGACCTCCGAATCCCCCTCACCCTGTATCTGTTTGCGGCCGCCGGCGTCGTGGTCATCTCGTTTGTGCTCGTCGTGCTGTTCACCGGTGACCAGATGGGCGCCAAGGCCATCGAATACCCACGCCGGCCCATGCCGTCACTGGTCTTGGTCGCGCGCTCGCCCTGGCCTCGATTGGTCGGCGGGGTGATCGGGGTGCTCAGCCTGGCGGTGATCGTGATCGCGGGCCTGTTCGGCTCCAGCAAGGCCGAGCTGAACCCCGCCGAATACGTGACCTGGATCTACTTCTGGGCGGCGACCGTGATCCTGAGCGGCCTGCTCGGCAACCTCTGGTACCTGCTCAACCCGTGGGCGGCGATCTACGACGTGATCGCCAGGGGAGCCCGCCGGAAGCCGATCTGGAGGCTGCCCGAGGTGGGCGTGTGGCCCGCCGCGGCGGCGTACCTGGCGTTTGCCTGCCTGGAGCTCACCAGCGGCATCGCAAGCCGGCCGATGGTGGTCGCGATCGCCGCGATCGTCTACACCGTGGTGACCCTGGCCGGCATGCTCCTGTTCGGCCGCGACGAGTGGCTGGCGCATTGCGACGCCTTCACCGTGTTGTTCGACATCATCGGCAGGTTCGGCCCGCTGGAGGCTGAGCGCGACGAAACCGGCCGCGTGGTCGCCGTGTACCTTCGACCGTGGGGCGTCGGCCTGCTGAAGCCGGCCGCCACCGGCTGGGACCGCGTCGTGTTCGTCATCCTCATGCTCAGCTCGCTCGCCTTCGACGGCATCCTGGCAACGCAGTCATGGCAGGACTTCACGGTGGCGATCGAACCGGTTTGGCTGCCCATGGGCGTTTACGGATTCTTCTTCGTCCGGACGCTCGGCCTCGTGCTGCTGAGCGGGCTGTTTCTGCTCGTGTTCATCGCCTTCATGGAGATGGTCATCTACCTCGGCAAGCGCAGGGTGGACGTGAAGGCGACGGTGACGGCCTTCGCGCTGACCCTGGTGCCGATCGCCCTCGTTTACAACGCCGCCCACAACTACAGCTACGTGATGGTTCAGTCGCAGGGCCTCATCCCGCTGCTCAACGACCCGCTGGCGATGGGCTGGCACCTGTGGCCCGCCGTCGTCGGCCTCAAGCCAAGCTTTGCGCTGGCCCAGGCGGCCACCGTCTGGTATGCGCAGGTCGTGCTGATCGTGCTCGGGCATGTGATCGCCGTCTACCTCGCGCACCTGCGCGCCGGCGAGAGGTTCCGCTCCGCGCAGCGCGCTCTGCTCAGCCAGTACCCCATGCTGGCGCTGATGGTCATGTACACGATGACGAGCCTGTGGATCCTCGCCCAGCCGATCACGCGAGGAGCCTGATGAGCCGCCGGCAGACTGCGCGAAATGCGAAACCAATGCGCAAGCCGGTATCGCAGACGCCGCCATGGCTCATGCCCGGCGCAGTCGTGGCCGGCATCGCCGTGCTCGTGGTCGCGTTTCTCGTGTACCGCTGGTACACGACCCCGGTCGCGCCCCCGCCGTTGAACATCGACGCCACGCAGCAAGTCGTCGCGACTCTCGCGAGCGTTCCGGCGAGCGAGCTGGATTCGGTCGGCGTGGGCTCGGCCAACAATCTCTTCAAGCCGGTTTCCGGCACGCCGCTGGCAGGCCCGACCGGGAAGCCGGTGGTGTTCTACTTCGGCGCCGAGTACTGCCCCTACTGCGCCGCCCAGCGCTGGCCGCTCATCGTGGCGCTCTCGCGCTTCGGCACGTTTTCTGGACTGAAGACCACCAGCTCGTCGTCTGGCGACGTATATCCCAACACCCCGACCTTCACCTTCCACGGCGCGACGTTCGCCAGCCAGTCCATCGAATTCGAGACCGTCGAAACGACCGACCGAAACCAGAACGCCCTGGAGACGCCCACATCGGCGCAGCAGGCGCTCGTCAACAAGTACGACCCGGGCCGAACGATCCCTTTCGTCGACGTGGGCAACCGCTACACATCGTTGGGCGCCATGTACATCCCCGACATCCTCAGCGGCATGACCTGGCAGGAGGTCGCCAACTCGCTGGCCGACCCCACCACGCCACAAGCCAAGGCGATCCTCGGCGCCGCCAACCTGATCACCGCCGCCATCTGCAAGACGACGGGAGATCAGCCGGCGTCCGTGTGCTCGACATCGATTCAGGCGATTGAGAAGAAGCTGGGCTAGGTCGGCGGCGTGAGGCTGCAGGCGGTGGCGCTGGTGGCCGGCCTGGCCGGGCTCGGCGTGTCGATCTACCTGACCGCCGTCCACTACGCCGGCGTGCCCCTAGCGTGCCCCACCACCTCGATCGTCAACTGCGAAGCGGTGCTCTCGAGCTCCTACGCGGTGATCGGCGGTTCGTCGATCCCGACCTCGGCGGCGGGAATCGCCTGGTTTGCCGTGAGCGCCGCCATCGCAATCGCGGTTTTGATGGGACGAGGCGAAAGGTCACTGGTGAGATGGCAGCTGGCCTGGTCCGCAATCGGGATGTTGACTGTGCTGTACCTGGTCTATATCGAGATAGTGCGGCTCGGCGTGGTGTGCGCATGGTGCTCGGTGGCGCACGCCCTGGTGCTGGTTATCTTCCTGATCGCCCTCCCCCGTCCGGCCGCTGCACCCGGGCGTCAGTAGGTCAGAGGCCGCCTGGGAATCGCCCGGCACACGTCCCAGGGTTGGTCAGCTTGAATTGGTCGGCGAAACTGGGCGAGCCCCATTGGGTGGGCGGCGACTCGATGACGGCATTCGGGCCGAGCAAGTGGGAGTCGTCGATCCAAAGACATGCATCGTAGGTTGTGTATCGAACTCCAACACCACTTTCGGAAAGCGTGAACATGCGCGTCTTGTACGTTCCGCCGTTACAACCTTGGGGAGCACCTGACACAAACAGCTGGCGGCCCGACGGTGACAACCCGGATCGCCAGTCGGCTGCGCACCCCAATCCGAAGCTTGACCAGCATGAGGTCTGCTTGCCGGACCAGTCATAGGTGCAGATGCCGGGGTCGGAGGGACAAACCACGCCGGCAGGAGTCGGCCAGCGACTCAGCGGCCCTTGGATTCCGTAGGCGTTGCAGTTTCGGGTGATCGTTGCCGCGCGAACGCCGGTCGAAGCGTTCGCCGCGTGCCACTCGATTGGCGACAAGCTGGTTGGATCTGCGCTGCACGCTGTCATCGACGCAAGCACCAGCTGGCCCTGATGCCAGCCCATCGGCCAGAGCGTTGTGCCGCCGGCTTTGGGCTGGCTTGTGCTGAAGACGTCGATGTGGTGACCGCCGCCACGCAGGTCTTCGACATAAAGCCTGATGCTGATGCCGGCGGCTGATGACAAGTCCTCGACGACGACCGCGATGCGTTGGTCGTCGGGACTGACCGAGAAGAAGCTGACCACGTTGGGGCCGCCTGGCACGGTGGTCACGCTTTCTGTCTGCCCGTCTGGGGTCAGCGAGCGGATCGCTGTGTCCCCGTCGCGGAAGAAGACGCGGTCACTGGTGGCGCTTACGGGTGGCGGCTGGACCGCGGAATCCCCGCCCGCCGTGCAGGTGCTTACGGAAGCCGGGCTGATCGACGCGCTGCTGGCCACCTTTCCGCAGGTGTCAACCAGCTCGAGTCTGCCCGACGCGATCAAAAGGCCGTAGCTCGATGCCGCGATACATGGCGGGGGGCTGGGAAGCGGGGCCTCGATCGCCACGGGTGCGGCGCCAGAGAGCTTGGTCCAGGTTTTCCCGTTCCAGGCCCAGGTGTCGGTCAAGCCCACCAGTGGAAGGTCGCAACATCCGCCGAACAGCACGGCACGTGCGTGCAGTGGGTCCCAGGCGAGGTGGGAGCCCTGATATTGCCGTCGTGGGGGCGGCGAAAGTGGAGGTGATGCCCTGGTCCACGAGGCGCCAACGCCTACCCAGGTGTCAGAGGTCACATCGTTGCCGGCATCCCCACCTCCGCCAAAGACGATCCACTGGCCGTGCTGCGGATCAAGGGTGGCGGTGTTGTAGCCGAGGTAGTAGCCGGTGACCTCGCGTGGACCGTGGTCGCCCACCGGGGTGCTGGTCCACGTCGATCCATCAAACTGCCACGTCCAATAGCTCGAACTGTCCAGCCCCAGAACCGCATGTCTTGTCGGGTCATACGCCAGGGTTTCAAGCGAGAACGCCGAGGGCCAAGGCGCAATCGATCGCCAGTCGGTACCGTCGTAGATCCAGGTGGTGGCGCTCCTGTCGTTGTCGTGGAAGCCACGGCCGACCACCCCATGGAGCTCCGGACTGTAGGCGCCAACTCGGAAACTCTGTGGGGCGTGTGCCGTGACCACCAGGTGCCAGACATGCCCATTCCATTCGTTGACTACTGCTTGGCCCGGAAACGCCGTTGGAGTGGCGATCAACACTTCGACGTGGCGCGCGCTGTCGTAGGCAAGGACGAACGGGCCGAAGCCGAACGGGCCAAAGCCGGGCTCTTCGACGGCCAGCGCCGGCCCTGGGAGCGGTTGCCAGCTTGCTCCGGACAAGGTCCAGACCGCGATCGTGACGTGGTGCACGTCGGCGTGGTCGACGGGGGTGACGAGCATCACCCGGTTGTCGACGCCATCCCAGCCAACCGTCCCATAGAGGCCTACCTGCGGCGAAAAGGCAGCCAGGGTGGACGCGACCCGCGCAGCGCTGGCGGCCGGGCTCGCGCTGGTGCTCGGGGTGCACGAAAGGGCAAGAGTCGCCGCAGCGGCAAGCAGCCCGAAAACCCTCATGGCAATGCAACTGTGGTCTTCGTGCGATCGTTACGCGCCTGCTTAACGCGAAAAGTTAGGGTGGGGTCGTGATCACCTGGCCCTTTGACCCCACCGTCTACGCCGGGCTGGTTGTCTTCTGTCTCGCGTACGCCTGGCTGG
>JBOHUP010000062.1:0-2285 GCA_050734615.1 Candidatus Dormibacteraceae bacterium
AGTACGACCGTTACACGGCGGCGGTGCAGAGGGGCGGTGGTAGGGCGAAGGGATGACGGCCGGGGTCACGTAGGCCTCGATCATCGCGACCACCCCGACCGCGCTCATCAGGATCAGGCTGTAGCCGATCACCCGTCGGAAGATCGCGCCTTCGGCCCCGCCTGGTTCACGCCGCCGCGCGCCTTTGCAATGGCCAACTGCTTATGGATTCTGCGACGCGGCTGAGGCTATGCTTGGACGCGATAGCTTTGCCAGCCCTGCTCAACCACCCTTCGCCCCTGTCCGGCGAGGCATTGATCTCCAGCCAGCGCGACTATGCCGTGCTCAAGCGCCGGATTCAGGCCGCCGGTTTGCTTGACAAGCGACCCGCTTACTACTTCCTGAGCATCACGACCAACCTCGTCCTTTTCTTCGGCATGCTGATCCTGCTGTTCACGGTCAAGCCGATCTGGGCGCAGGCCCTGGCGGCGATAGGTCTCGCGCTGGCGTCGGGGCAGCTGGGCTATCAGCTGCACGATTCCGGCCACAAGCAGATGTTCGCGGCGCCGTGGAAGAACGCCCTCGTCGGACTCGTCACCGCGGATTTTCTGCTTGGCATGAGCTATGGCTGGTGGGTGCACAAGCACAACCTCCATCACGGCAATCCCAACGACGTCGATCTCGATCCCGACATCAAGGTGGGCGCCATCGCCTATACGTTCGAGCACGCCGTGGCACGGAGGAGATTCGGTCGCTTTATCGCGATGTACCAGGCTTACTTTTTCTTCCCACTCACCACCCTGCTCGCGTGGAGCATGCACGTCACAGGCGCCACCTACCTGGTCAAAGGCCCCTCGCGATACCGTATGCTTGAAGCCGGCATCCTCGTATCGCACGCAGTCGTGTATATGGCCGCGATGCTCTATTTCCTGGGCCCCTGGTCAGCGCTCATGGTGATCCTGATCCACAAGGCCGTCGGCGGCGCCTACCTGGCGTCCGTCTTCGCGCCGAACCACAAGGGCATGCCGCAGACGGATGGCAACACCCGCATGGACTTCGTGCGCACCCAGGTCCTGACGGCGCGCAACATCCGGGGGCACCCGCTGACCGACCTCTGGTACGGCTCGCTCAACTATCAGATCGAGCACCATCTGTTCCCGACCATGCCCCGGGTGAACATGCGGCGCGCGCAGCCGATCATCCGGCAGTTCTGCGCCGAGCGCGGGATCGAGTACTACGAGACCTCGTTCGTGCAGTCCTACCGCGAGCTGCTCGGCTTCCTGAACGAGATCGGGGCGCCCCTGCGCGAGGCTCGCGCCCAGGCTTTTTAGGGGAGCTCCTCTACCAACTTCCTCCTCCGCCTCCTCCGCCGCCCCCTCCGGAGAACCCACCACCACCAAACCCGCTGCCGCTGCCTGCCGACGGAGGCGTGTAGCTGATCGCGCTCGCGATGCTCGAGTTCATCGACTCCAGGCTGCTTGCGAGGAGCGCCGCTTGGAAAGGCCCGGCGCCCGAGTACCAGCCGTTGCTGGCGCTGGTGTCGATGCCGTCAAAAGCCTTGGCCCATTGCGTGACGCAGCCGAAAACGATGGCATAGGGCAGCAGGTCGGTGAAGATCTGCGCCTTCTCCGCGAACTGCTGGCGGTATTTCTCGGCCGTCGTCATGTACAGCCGGAAGCCAAGGGTGTGCTTAAGCAGCTCATGCCCGGCGGCTGTTCGCTGCGGCATCGAGCGGAAGGTCGACGTCAACGCCATGCCGGTCAGCACCACCGCGACTCCGACCAGGCCCCATCCGAAGGCGGTGCCCAGCAGATAGGTGAGCGCGCACCCGACCAAGATGATCGTGATCCCCAGACAACCCCAACTGGCGCGCGCCCCGTCAGGCCTGGAGGTGAACAGCTTGCGCGACATGGCGTCCGAGTAGATCTGCCCCTCGGCCATCTTCAGAGTCGGCGCGAAGGTGCCTTTGAGCTCGGACAGCTTGACCTCCTGCCGGCCCGCAAAGATGCCATCGAGCAGGGTCTTCTCGTAAGGCTGCAGGGTCGAGACGTCCGCCCCCTTCCAGGCGAGGCTCCAGTCCTCCTGGCCGGGCACTTCCACGATCGTCATGTGCCCGCGCACGGCCAGGTCGACGACGGTGGCGGTGACGTCTTTGTTGTCGGCGACTTCGTCGAGGATGACGCCGAGTTCGGCGGGCTTGAGGTTTTGAGGCGACCCAAACTCGACCACCACGGGCTCGTGGCGGAACAGCGGCTCGGCCCCCTCTCGCGGATCGTTCGTCAGGTAGTACTTGGTCAGGTATGCGC
>JBOHUP010000063.1:0-4325 GCA_050734615.1 Candidatus Dormibacteraceae bacterium
GCTTCTCCCCGGCGGTCAGGCCCATCACGCTCGGGATCACCTGCGTCGCCTGCGCCGTCACGGTGACGGTGCGGTCGAGGGAGCCCGCGTCGTCCACGGCCACCATCGCCGTGATGAGCTTGGTCAAGCTGGCGGGCGCGCGCGGAGTATCGGGGTCGCGCGCCCACAGCACCTGTCGCGAATCGAGGTCGACCAGGTAGGCGGCCTGACCGTGGATCGGCAGGTCCGGCTGGCCGTGAGTCGCCAGCCAGTAGTTGGAGAAAGCGAAGTGGTCGGTGCTGTTGAGGCCGGCGGCGGCCGGAGCGGTCGCCCTGTCCAGCTTCAGCTTGATCGGCGCGTGCCGGGTCGTCGCTACGAATCCGGTCGTCACCCCCGCGGCCACGACCAGGACTGTCGCGACGAAAAAGGCGAACCGATCGCGCCGGCGGCGCTGCCGGCCACGCATCCGAGAGCTCGCTGGTTCTGGGACGTAAGCTGCGACGGCGGAACCCCCTGGGTAAGTTGGCGAGCAGTGTAAACGGTTGGTCTACGCGGGAGCGTGCTCCGGAGCGTAGGCAGGCGCCGGCGGAAGTGCAGGGACCGGGCTCGTCGTCGGCTCGTGCAGTCGCGTCGCGAGCTGGTCACTCGCTGCTTCCATCGTCTGCAGCGCGATGGCGTTGTCCTTTTGATTCATGAACACAGGCTGGCCGTAGTCGTAGCTGCGCACCGCCTTCCATGTTGCGGAGACGAGCTGCGTGCCGTAGAAGGTGTAGGTCCCGATCACGCCCTCACGAGTCTCTTCAGACCACATCTGGTCGAACACGAAGTTGCCATGCGCGTAGGTGATCAGCTTGCCGTGGTAGATCTCGACGCCCTGATACCAGTGCGGGTGGTTGCCGATCACGATGTCCGCTCCCCAGTCGATCGCGTCGTGGCCGATCACGACCGGGTCGTCGGGGGTGGGCACGCTGGGCGCGGCCATCGGCTGCCGCTCGTATTCCTTGCCCCAGTGGAACTGGACGACCACGATGTCGGCGAGCTGGCGGGCTCGGGCGATGCCAGCCTTGAGCGCGGTCTTGTCGATGGCGCGGCCGACCCCGTTGAAGCCGATGAAGCCGAACTTCAATCCGCGTACGTCGATCACCGCGACCGGCCCGAGCCCTGACGTCAGGATGCCATGCGACTGGAGCAGCTGGTCGGTCTCGGTGATGCCCTGGGCCCCGTAGTTGGACAGGTGGTTGTTGGCGAGATTGGCCACCTTGGCGCCCATGAAATTCAATCCGTCGACGAACCGAGCGTCGCCGCAGAACGTGAAGCTTTCCGCTGGGCTCACCGGGCAGCCGGCGAGCAGGGGCGACTCGAGGTTGATGTAGGTGATGTCGGCGTTCTTCGTGTAGGCCGCGGTCGGGCGGAACGGCCACAGGAAATCGTGGCGCACGGTGGCGAAGTAGTTCACCCCGCGAGCCGGGATGATGTCGCCGGTCACCAGCAGCGTGCGGATCTTGCTCGGGTCCTGCGGCACGGCGTAGGTGGGGTGAAAGAGGTTCTGGAGGGTCAGGGCGGGCAGGCGGCCGCTGCGGTCGGCGAATGACGGCTGGTCGCTGAAGTCAGGAGCGGCGGCCAGGGCACGCACGCCCGAAGCGACGATGGTGGTGGCGACCTGCGCACTGCTGTTGCACCCGACGAGCAGCAGACACGCCAGGACCAGGGCCCCGCGTCTCATCAGAGGGGCCATTCTGCCAGCAAATCTTCGATCGCGATCAAACGCGCCACGAATGAGCGCACCGGCTCGCCCAGCTCGCCGGCGGCGCGGAACAGTCGCTGGTTGCCTTCGGCCCGGCGGGTCTTGAGCATCTCGGCGAGGTTTCGATCGATCGAGCCGGTACGCAGCACAACCTCGACCATGCTCCCGATCCACGACGAGTAGAGCAGCACCTCCTGGACACGCGGATCGGCGGTCGTGGGGGGGAACGGCCGGCGAGTGTGGTCAGCCCAGAGCATACGCAGGCGGACGACCTGGTCTGAGGCTCCCCTCAACCTCCGGCTTTGAGCTGCTCCGCGACCGCATCGGCGACCTGGCTGGTGCCCGCCGAGGTGGGGTCGTTGCGCTTTTCCTTCAGGTCGTAGGTCACGTTCTTGCCAATGGCGATCACCCGGGCGATGGCGCCTTCCAGCGCGTCGGCCGCCTCGACCTCTTCGAGGTGTCGCAGCATGAGAACCCCCGACAGCATCACCGCCATCGGGTTCACCTTGTTCTGGCCGGTGTACTTGGGCGCGCTGCCATGAGTCGCCTCGAACACCGCGCCGTTGGTGCCGATGTTGGCGCCCGGAGCCAGGCCGAGACCGCCGATCATGCCCGCCCCGAGGTCGGAGATGATGTCGCCGTACAGGTTCAGGCAGCACAGCACGTCGTACTCCTTCGGGCGGAGCACGAGCTGCATGCACATGTTGTCGACGATGCGGTCTTCGAACTCGATGTCGCGGTTCTGCTCGGCCACCTGCCGCGCGACGGCAAGGAAGAGTCCGTCGGTGTGTTTCATGATGTTCGCCTTGTGCACGGCCGTGACCTTGCGGCGCTTGTTCTTGCGCGCGTAGTCGAAGGCGAACTCGACGATGCGTTGTGACCCCGTGATCGAGACCGGCTTGATGGATAGGCCGCTGTCCACGCGGATCTGCTTCTTGAGCAGGCCGGAGATCTCTTCGATCAGGTGGACCGCGTCGGGCGTGCCGCGCTCGAACTCCAGGCCGGCGTAGATGTCTTCGGTGTTCTCGCGCACGATCACGAAGTCGAGGTCGTCGCGCAGGTTGCGCGCACCTTTGTAAGCCTTGACCGGGCGGACCAGCGCGTACAGGTCCAGCGCCTGCCGGAGGGCGACGTTCACGCTGCGAAAGCCGCTTCCGATGGGAGTCGTGATCGGCCCCTTGAGCGCGACTTTGGTTTTCCGGATGGAGTCGAGCACGTGGTCGGGGAGCGGCGTGCCGAACTCGGCGATCGAGGCCTCACCCGCCTGGTGGACGTCCCAGTCGAACTCGACGCCTGTGGCCTCGAGAACTCGAACGGCGGCGTCACAGATCTCAGGTCCGACGCCATCCCCTGGAATCAGGGTTACCGAGTGCCGCAAACCCTTCTACCGGTTCTTGAAGTAGTCAGCGTTGATCTGGATGAAGTTGCGCCACTGCTCGGGCACCTCATCCTCTGGGAAGATCGCATCCACCGGGCACGGGTCGACGCAGGCGCCGCAATCGATGCACTCATCCGGGTCGATGTAATACATGTTTGCGGCGTCGTCCGTGTGGATGCAGTCCACGGGACACACCTCCACGCAGGACGCATCTTTTACGTCGATGCAGGGCTGAACGATTACGTATGCCACGTGCCGCAAGGGTACCATGCACCCGTAATGCCCGAGAGTGAGCCCAAACCCAAACTGATCGAGCTCGTCGGACCTGGCGCCGGCCAGGGCTGGAAAGCCGTCCTCAAGAATGGGAAAGCGGTCGTCGTGCACGAGATCCCGGTACCGCCCGCCGAAGCGGCGGCGTCCGTACCGAGGGTCCAGCGGCTGTACGAGCATCGCCATCCCGCGCTCTCGCCTGTGCTGGCGTGGGGCACCGATCCCGCCGGGATCTGGGTCGCGGTCGAACCCAGCGAGGGCGCGCCTCTGAGCACCATCTTGAATCGCGGGCCGCTGACGCCACCCGCGGCGGCGGCGCTGGGGGCGGCAGTGCTTTCCGGCGTGGCTGCGCTTCACGAGGCCGGCATCGCGATGGGAGGGTTCGGCGCCACCGCGGTCCGCGTCACCGGCAACGGAGAGGTTCGGCTGGCGGGCCACCCCGCGGCGGCCGTGCGCGGCGCGCCGGCGCAGAGTGACCTGCGCGCGGACGTCCGCTCGTGCGGGATGGCCGTGTGCGCTGCGTTCGGGGTCGATCCCGCCGGAGCGCCCGCCCCGCCCAACATCCCTCCCGGCCTGGTCGTGACCATGCGGTCGATGGCCAGCGGTGCGATGGGACCTGCCGCCGATCGCGCCCAGGGCGCCCTGCGGGAGATGGCCTCAGCCCTGCTCGCCCCCGACAGGCAGATGGCCGCGCAGTCCGAGCTCGCGACGCGTGCCGGTGGTCGGGAGGTTCCGCCGGCCACCCCGTTCCTGACCCAGGTGCCCGCCCCACAGACACCGGCGACCCCGGCCGCCGCGGCCCCCCCGGCGGCTGCCCCCTATGTGCCGGCGGCGCCTCGGGATGAGTCGCCGGTCCGCGCCCCTGCCTCTTACGAGGCGCCGGAGCGCGCCGTCCAGACCTACAGCGGCCTGCCGGCGATCCCGGTCCCGGCGCCCGCCCCCGCACCTCCGGGC